>NZ_JCACKF010000018.1:0-117732 GCF_059505245.1 Stenotrophomonas sp. | reverse complement strand
CTCAGCGCCGTTCCCGTGTGCTGCGAAGTTTCCTTCGTAGCGAGCCGCCCATTATGCCAGACTTTTTCAGTCCGTCAACACCTTCGTTCGATCATCTCGTTCGGCGGTGGTGGGCACCCTGTTGTCGCTGAAGCCCCTTGGTGGCGACCCCTGCGACGGGGGAGGAGAAGTATGGCCCCATCCACATCGTTTGTGAAGGGGGTGTGGCGATTTTTTTCACCGGATGTTGCATCTGTTCATCCGTCGCGCTGCGGTAGGAACCCGCGAAGCGCAGCCAAGCGTGGGCTTGGCTCTACAAGAGCATAAGGAAGGGCCGGCTGGCGCCGGCCCTTCCCTGCTGTCAGGCAGTGACCAGGCGCACGCGGGCGAAAGTACGCTTGCCGACCTGCAGCAGGCCTTCGAAGCCCGGCTGCAGCACCTGCTGGCCATCTTCGACCACTTCACCGTCGACCTTGACCGCGCGCTCCTTGAGCTTGCGGTTGGCTTCAGAGTTGCTCGGGGTCAGGCCGGCCGCCGTCAGCAGCGCAGCGATACGCAGGCCTTCGGCCGGAATCGCCACCTCCTGCAGCGGCAGCTGGGTAATGTCACCCTGCCCGGTCACCGCTGCTTCCCAGCCTGCAATGGCCTGCTCGGCCGCGGCGGCGTCGTGGAAACGGGTCGCCAGTTCACGCGCCAGGCGCAGCTTGACCACACGCGGGTTCAAGCCGCCATTGGCCACCTGCTCGCGCAGCTGCACGGCTTCGGCCTGGCTGATGTCGAAGGACAGCAGTTCGATCCAGCGCCACATCAGGGTGTCGTCCACCTTCATGGTCTTGGTGACGATGTCGATGGCCGGCTCGCTGATACCAATGTAGTTGCCCAGCGACTTGGACATCTTGTTGACGCCGTCCAGGCCTTCCAGCAGCGGCATGGTCAGCACCACCTGCGGCTTCTGGCCGTGGTGTTCCTGCAGGCCGCGGCCCATCAGCAGGTTGAACTTCTGGTCGGTACCGCCCAGTTCGACGTCGGCCTCCAGGGCCACCGAATCGTAGCCCTGCACCAGCGGGTACAGGAACTCGTGGATGGCGATGGACTGCTGGGCGGCATAGCGCTTGGCGAAGTCGTCGCGCTCGAGCATGCGCGCCACGGTGTGCTGGCCGGCCAGGCGGATCATGTCGGCCGCGCCCATCTTGCCGAACCACTCCGAGTTGAAGCGGACTTCGGTACGGCTGCGGTCGAGCACCTTGAACACCTGTTCCTCGTAGGTACGGGCGTTGGCCAGCACGTCATCGCGGCTGAGCGGCTTGCGGGTCAGGCTCTTGCCGGACGGGTCGCCGATCATGCCGGTGAAGTCGCCGATCAGGAAAATGACCTGGTGGCCCAGGTCCTGGAACTGGCGCATCTTGTTCAGCAGCACCGTATGGCCCAGGTGCAGGTCGGGCGCGGTGGGGTCGAAGCCGGCCTTGATCCGCAGCGGGCGGCCTTCCTGCAGGCGCGCACGCAGATCCTCGAGCTTGAGGATCTCGTCGGCACCACGGCCGATCAGGGCAAGGGCTTCTTCAATCGAGGACACGTGACTACTCCCGGCAACGCCGATTCTTGTGTGGGGTGTTAAAGCGAAGTTAACCCAATTGGCTTCACAAAAGCCAATGGGCACAAGGGTTTGACGCGGTTTTCTGAGGTGTCTATGGTAACCGGCGATCAGGCCCGCACTCCCAGGCCGCCAGGAAAAAACCGCCGATGCACAATTCCGAACAAGGGCGCGCACGCAAGCAGCGCTTCCAGGAACGCCTCCACGTCCTGCACGACAACACCCTGCATCGGAAGCTCAGGCAACATCTTCCCGCCGCCTTCAATGAGCGCTGGACCCGCCGCCATTGGATGCACGCCAGCCTGTTTGCGACCATCGGCGCCCTGGTGGCGACGATCGTCCCCGGTTTCTCGCACACCATCGATGCGCCTTACGCCGACAGCCACACCAGCCTGGCGCTGCCGTTGCCGCCGCTGACCATGGCCCGCCAGCAGCAGGTGCCGGGTGACAGCTGGCAGGTGCTGCGCGTGCAGCGTGGCCAGACCCTGAGCGACCTGTTCGACAAGGCTGGCATTCCGGCCACCACCCTGCACCGGGTGCTGGACCACCCCGGCGCGCGTGAGGCGTTGACCAAGCTGCGCCCGGGTGCCGAGATCGCCTTCGACATGCCGCTGTCCGGCGACCTGCGCAGCATCCGTTTCGACCGCGATGCCGACAACCGCGTGGAACTGAGCCTGGCCGGCGATGACATCAAGGAGAAAGTGACCAAGCGCGAGTCCTCCACGCGCACCGTGGTCACCAGCGGCGAGATCACCAGTTCGCTGTATGCCGCGGCCCGACGGGCCGGGCTGTCGCCGTCGGCGATCGCGACGATGACCGACGACATCTTCAAGTACGACATCGACTTCTCCAAGGACCTGCAGCCGGGCGACCGCTTCAGCGTGGTGATGGATGAAACCTGGCGCGAAGGCGAGAAGGTGGACACCAGCAAGATCCTGGCGGCGACCTTCACCACCGGTGGCAAGACCTATTCCGGCTTCCGCTTCGACCGCAACGGCAAGTCCGAGTACTACGACATCAACGGCCGTTCGCTGAAGAAGAGCTTCATCCGCATGCCGATCCCGTTCGCGCGGCTGAGTTCGACCTTCGGCGCGCGCAAGCACCCGGTGCTGGGCAAGATGCGCATGCACAAGGGCGTGGACTACGCCGCGCGCACCGGCACTCCCATCATGGCCGCGGGCGATGCCCGCGTGCAGTTCGCCGGCGTGCAGCGCGGCTACGGCAACGTGGTGATCCTCGACCATGGCCGCGGCCACACCACCCTGTACGGCCACATGTCGCGCTTTGCGAACATCAGGACCGGCCAGCGCGTGGCCCAGGGCACGGTGATCGGCTACGTCGGTTCGACCGGCCTGGCGACCGGGCCGCACCTGCACTACGAATTCCGCGTCAACGGCGAGCACCGCAACCCGCTGACCGTGACCATGCCGCCGCCGGAACCGCTGAAGGGCGCCGAGCTGGTCGCCTTCCGCGCGCAGACCGCGCCGGCGATGGCGCGCATCCAGGGCATGGAGAAGCTGATCTACGCCGACGCCAGCCCGGCACCGACCAGCCGCGACGAGGCTGCGCCCGAGGTGGCCAGCGCCAAGGACAAGCAGGCGACCGGCCGCAAGCGCGGCTGAGCGTCTTGCGTTGACGAAGAAGGACGCGGCAGCCCAAGCTTGCCGCGTCCTTTTTTTATGCCTGCCATGAACACGACTGCCGACGCTGACGCCCCCCTGTACCTTGGCCTGATGTCGGGCACCAGCGCCGATGGCATCGATGCCGCGCTGGTGCAGTTCCCCGCCGGCGGTGGCTGCCGCTTCGTGCACGGCCTGACCGCCCGCTGGGAGCCGGTGCTGCGCGCGCGGCTGGTGGCGCTGGGCGAAGGTGGCCCGCTGGAGTCGCTGGAGGAACTGGGCGAACTGGACGCGCGGATCGCGATCAACTTCGCCGGGGCCGCCAATCAACTGCTGGCCGAGGCCGGCGTGGACCGCAGCCAGGTGCGCGCGATCGGCTCGCACGGCCAGACCGTGCGCCACCGCCCGCTGGCCGACCCGGCGTTCACCGTGCAGCTGGGCGACGGCAACCGCATTGCCGAACTGACCGGGATCACCACGGTGTCCGACTTCCGCCGCCGCGACGTGGCGGCCGGGGGCCACGGTGCGCCGCTGATGCCGGCCTTCCACCTGGGCATGCTGGGCACCGCCGACGAAGACCGCGCGGTGCTCAACCTGGGCGGCATCGCCAACCTGACGCTGATCCCGCGCGAAGGCGCGGTGCGTGGCTTCGATACCGGCCCGGCCAATGCGCTGATGGACGCCTGGTGCCAGCGCCATACCGGCCGCACCTTCGATGCCGATGGCGCTTACGCTGCCAGTGGCACGTTGGACGAGGGCCTGCTGGCCGGCTGGCGCTCGGACGCGTGGTTCGCGCTGCCGCCGCCGAAGAGCACCGGGCGCGAACAGTTTCACCTGTCCTGGGCCGAAGCCCATATGGGGGAAGGCGAGTACGCCGCTGCCGATGTGCAGGCCACCCTGCTGGAGCTGACCGTGGCGACCGTGGCCGATGCGTTGCTGGCGCAGCAGCCGCAGACCCGGCGCCTGCTGGTCTGTGGCGGCGGTGTGCGCAACCGGCAGCTGATGAAGCGGCTGGCGGCGCGGCTGCCGGAGGTGCAGGTGGAGTCCAGCGCGGTGCATGGGCTGGACCCGGAGTACGTGGAGGCGATGGGTTTCGCCTGGCTGGCGCAGCGGACGATGGACGGGCTGGCGGGCAACCTGCCGAGCGTGACCGGGGCGACGGGCCCGCGGATCCTGGGGGCGATCCACCTGGCGTGAGGTGGGCCGTCCGCGCAGGTGAGGCGCCGTTGTAGAGCCGAGCCCTGCTCGGCTTAGCGCGGGCCGGGCCAAGAGCAGCCGAGCATGGCTCGGCTCTACAAAGGCGCTAATCGAAGCCCTGCCCTGCCGGCAGGGCCTGCAGGGCGGCAATCGCGGCGGAGAGGGCGTCCACTTCGGGATCGCCGAAGCCGGAGCGGACCTCCAGTTCACTGCTGAACAGCCCCTGCTCCAGCAAGGCGGCGCAGGTCTGTTCGTGGGTCCAGCCGCGGGCGACCGCGACCCGTCGGATGCGTTCCAGCAGCAGCGGGTCCAGGTCCCGCAGCACAACGTCGGCCATGCTCACTTCCCCGTTCGCAAGGCACCGCCCCCTCGGCGCGTCGGGGGCGATGATCCCGCAGTCCGGGCGGGCAGGCAATCAGGCGACCGGCGGCGGCCCGCGGTCGGCGATCCGCGGCCACAGCCACGCCAGCAGCAGCAGGGTTGGCACCACGGTGATCGAGCTGAGGATGAAGAACGTGCTGTAGGACGTGGCTTCGACGATGTAGCCGGAGACGCCACCGACGAACTTGCCCGGCAGGTTGGCCAGCGAGACCAGCAATGCGTACTGGGTGGCGGTGAAGTTGCGGTCGGTCAGCGACGACATGAAGGCCACCAGCACGGTGCCGGCAAAGCCCTGGAACAGGTTGTCGGCACTGAGCGCGGCGTAGAACGCCCACAGCTTGCCCGGATTGTGCGCCATCAGCAGGAAGGCCAGGTTGGACAGCGCCACGCCCAGCGCGGCCACCAGCAGCATGCGGCGGAAGCCGAACGCAGCCACCGCGATGCCGCCAAGGAACGCGCCGCCGATGCCCATCCACACACCGAACAGCTTGGAGACGGTGGCGATGTCGGCCTTGTCGAACCCCGAGTCGAGATAGAACGGCCCGGCCATCACTCCGATCACCTGGTCGGGGAACTTGAACAGGCCGACGAAGGCCAGCAGCACCAGCGCCAGTGCCACGCCATTGCGGCTGAAGAAGCTGGAGATGGGCTGGACGAACGCTTCGGCAATATCGATGCGGCGCTGCACGGCGGTGGCCGGGCGCTGCGGTTCGGCGCACAGCAGGGTGGTGACGATCGGCAGCAGCATCAGCGCGGCCATCGCCAGGTAGGCGACGATCCAGCCTTCGAACTGGGCCAGGTACAGCGCGCCGGCACCGGCCAGGATCAGGCCGATCCGGTAGCCCAGGGTATAGGTGGCGGCCAGCGCCGCCTGGGCGGTCTGCGGCGCGATCTCGATGCGGTAGGCATCGACGGCCGAATCCTGGGTGGCGCCGGCGAACGACGCCACCAGCACCCACATCACCAACGGCCACACGCCCTGTTCGGGCCGCACGAAGGCCAGCGCGACCAGCCCGACCAGCACCAGCACCTGCGACACCAGCAGCCAGGAGCGGCGGCGGCCGAGCCGCCCCAGCAGCGGGAAGGCGTAGCGGTCCAGCAGCGGTGCCCACAGGAACTTGAGCAGGTAGAAGAAGCTGGCCAGGCTGATCAGGCCGATGCTGCCCAGGTCCAGGCCGACGTCGCGCAGGCGCGTGGACAGGGTCTGCGAGGCGATCAGCAGGAACGGCAGGCCACTGCCGAAGCCGAGCATGGCCATGGTCAGCGCCGACGGGGTACCGAAGGCGCGCTTGATGCCGGCCCAGCCCTTGTAGCTGACCGGCGTGGCGGCCTCGGTCACAGGTCGTAGTCCACGATGAACGGGGCGTGGTCGGAGAAGCGCTCGTCGCGGTAGATCGAACAGCTGCGCAGTCGGTCACGCAGGCCCGGGGTGATGAACTGGTAGTCGATGCGCCAACCGACATTGTTGGCACGGGCCGCGCCACGGTTGCTCCACCAGGTGTAGTCCTCGCCGGTGGGGTTGAGCAGGCGGTAGGCATCGGCCCACCCACGGCCGCCGGCGACATCGGTGGCCTGGCCGTGGTCGGCGCACAGCGCGTTGAGCCAGTCGCGCTCCTCCGGCAGGCAGCCGGAGTTCTTCTGGTTGGACTTCCAGTTCTTGATGTCCAGCGCCGAACGCACGATGTTCCAGTCACCGCACAGCACGTAGTCGCGGCCGCTGCGCGCCCACGCTTCGAGGATCGGCCGCAGCCATTCCATCACTTCGAACTTGAAGCCCTGGCGCAGGTCGCCCGAGCTGCCCGATGGGATATAGAAGGAAACCACGCTGAGATTGCCGTAGCGCGCCTCGATGTAGCGGCCTTCGTCGTCGAACGGCGCCCAACCCAGCGAGGTGATGACCTGGTCCGGTTCGCGCTTGCTGTAGATCGCCACGCCGCTGTAGCCCTTCTTGGTGATGGCATCGCGATAGAAGCAGTGGTGGCCGTCCGGACGGAACATCGGGTCGGTCAGCTGGTCTTCCTGGGCCTTGGTTTCCTGGATGCACAGGACGTCGGCGTCCTGGGCACGGAACCAGTCGAGGAAGCCCTTGGTCGCGGCGGAACGGATGCCATTGGCGTTGAAACTGATGATGCGCATGCGGGGGACCTGCGGCGGGAAACCGGGCAAGCATACCGGTTGCCCGCAGGGCTGCGCAGTCCGCCAGGCCGGGCCTGGACGGCTTTCACATGGCGCTGGACGAGCGCGAAACGCCCAGCTGGATTAGGATTTGTGCTCCAAATGAAGATGAATCGAGTTTTGATGAGCGACCACCGCCACCGTTTCCTGCAGCTGGCCCTGACTGCCGACGCCCTGCGCTTCGGCCAGTTCACCCTCAAGTCCGGCCGGCTGAGCCCCTATTTCTTCAACGCCGGTCGTTTCGACTCCGGTTCGCTGCTGTCGCAGCTCGGCGCCTGCTACGCCGATGCCATCGATGCCACCGGGATCAAGTACGACGTGGTGTTCGGCCCGGCCTACAAGGGCATTCCGCTGGCCACCGCGATGGCCTGCGAGCTGGCCCAGCGTGGCCGCGACCTGCCGCTGTCGTTCAACCGCAAGGAAGCCAAGGACCATGGTGAAGGCGGCCAGCTGATCGGCGCCGACCTGAATGGCAAGCGCGTGCTGATCGTCGATGACGTGATCACCGCCGGTACCGCGATCCGCGAAGCGCTGGGCATCATCCGCGCTGCCGGCGGCACCCCGGCCGGCATCGTGGTGGCACTGGACCGCCAGGAGATCGCCTCGGAAGCCGACCGTCGCTCGGCGGCACAGTCGGTGGCCGAAGAAGCCGGCATTCCGGTGATCGCCGTGGCATCGCTGGCCGATCTGCTTGATTTCGCCTCCGGCAACCCGGAACTTGTCGGTTACCGGCAGCCGCTGGAAGCCTACCGGGCCCAGTACGGCGTCCGTTCGATCCGCTGACCGACCAGGGGAAAGGTCATGTCCCGAGTTCCTGCTGTTCTCTTTGCCGGCCTGCTGCTGGCCGTGCCGTTCACCGTGCCGGCGCAGTCGCGCGACGGCGGCAAGGTGGAAAAGAAGCTGTACTGCTGGAACGAGGGCAAGGAGCGGATCTGCAGTGATTCGCTGCCGGCCGATGCGGTAAATCACGCCCGCGAGGAGTTCAACGCGAAGAGCGGCCTGCGCAATGCGCAGGTCCAGCGCGCGTTGACCGACGAGGAGCGCGCCGCAGCCAGCACCGTGGCACAGCAGCAGCAGCTGGACCTGATGGCCGAGCAGACCCGCCAGCGCACCGAGCAGGCGATGCTGTCCACCTATGGCAGCGAGGACGACCTGCGCCGGGTGTTCGCCGAACGCCAGGAAGTGCTGGACAACAACCTGAAGACCGCCGAGTACAACGTCACCAGCCTGCGCGAATCGCTGGTGGCGCTGCTGGCGGCCGCCGGTGACCGCGAACTGGCCGGTGGCAAGGTGGCCGACAAGCAGGCCGAGGCGATCCGTCAGCGGCACGTGCAACTGCAGTCGCAGCAACGCCTGCAGGCCGGATTCCTGCAGCAGCAGCAGGCGCTGAAGGCCGAGATCGACAGCACGCTGCAGCGCTATCGCGAGCTGAAGGGCGTGGCGCAGGCGAGCCAGGCGCCGTGATTCGCCTGTAGCGTCGGGCCACGCTCGACTCCGCGTGACCTTGGGAAAGGACAGCCAAGCATGGGCTCGGCTCTACAGCAGGCGGCGCCTGGTTACGGGTTGGCCCACGGAATTTATGCACTCTTTACGCGTCGGCCCGGTCCGGCGCGTAGTGCGTTTATGGGCGGCAGGACGACGATGACGGCCTGAGGTGGAGGGGTTCCACCAGGTCGCTATTGAAATGTCCCCCTGGCTGTCTTTGTTGTGTGGCGTGCTGGTGCTGGTCGCCGCCGCCTATCTTCTCTATGTCGTGCTGCGGCCCGAATCGTTCTAACGGAGCCGGCCATGACTGAGATGCTTGTCATTCTTGCCGCCAGCCTGCTGCTGGCGTGGCCGCTGGGCCTGTACCTGGCCCGCGTGATGCGCGGCACGCCGATGAAGGTCGACGTGCTGTTCAACTGGATCGAAAAGCCGTTGTACAAGGTGTTCGGCGTCGATCCCTCGCGCGCGATGTCCTGGCGCGGCTACGTGCTGGCCTTCGTGCTGAGCAACGTGGTGGTCGCTGTGTTGACCCAGGCGGTGTTCATGACCCAGGCCTGGTTGCCACTGAACCCGGACCAGATCCCAAACATGCGGTGGGACACCGCGCTGCACACGATGATCTCGTTCCTGACCAACACCAACCAGCAGCACTATTCGGGCCAGGCGCAGCTGTCCTACCTCTCGCAGATGACCGGCATCACCGGCCTGCAGGTGGTGACGCCGATGATGGGCCTGGCGCTGGCGGTGGCGACGCTGCGCGCGTTGTTCTCGCGTGCGCCGCAGGCTGCGGCGGCCACCGGTGCCGGCGATGACCGCCAGGTGGCGGTAGGCAACTACTACGTGGACGTGGTGCGCCTGTGCGTGCGTTTCCTGTTGCCGCTGTGCCTGGTGTGGACCCTGCTGCTGACCAGCCAGGGTGTGCCGTCGACGATGGCCGGTGGCCCGCAGGCCACGCCGATCGATGCCAGCGCCGGCATGACCGGACAGAAGCTGCCGCTGGGCCCGGTGGCGGCGATGGTCGCGGCCAAGCAGCTTGGCGCCAACGGTGGCGGCTGGTACGGCCCGAACAGCAGCTTCCCGCTGGAGAACCCGACCCCGCTGTCGAACGCGCTGGAAATCGTCGGCATCCTGCTGGTGCCGATGGCGGTGATCTTCATGATCGGCGCGTTCACCGGCCGGCGTCGCTTCGGCGCCCTGGTGTTCAGCTGCATGCTGGGCATGTCGCTGCTTTCCACCGGCGCGATGATGTGGAGCGAAGGGCATAGCGCCAGCGCCGCCACCCCGCTGCTGATGGAAGGCAAGGAGGTGCGCTTCGGCGCCGACGGCACGGCGCTGTGGGCGGCGGTGACTACCCAGGTCTCCAATGGCTCGGTGAACGGCATGCACGATTCGCTGGCGCCGCTGAGCGGTGGCATCGCGATGGTCAACATGCTGGTCAGCGCGATCTGGGGCGGCATCGGCTGTGGCCTGCAGCAGTTCATCGTCTATCTGCTGCTGGGTGTGTTCCTGGCCGGGTTGATGACCGGGCGCACGCCGGAACTGTTCGGCCGCAAGCTGGAGACGCCCCAGGTGCGCCTGCTGGCCCTGCTGGTGCTGCTGCAGCCGATCACCCTGCTGGTGTTCACTGCGATCACCCTGGCCGTGCCCGGCCTGGCCGGCACCTCCAACCCCGGCTTCCATGGCATCAGCCAGGTGTTCTACGAGTATGTCTCGGCCTACGCCAACAACGGTTCGGGCTTCGAAGGACTGGGTGACGCCACGCTGTGGTGGAACCTGAGCTGCTCGCTGGTACTGCTGCTGGGCCGCTTCCCGCTGCTGATCATTCCGCTGGTGGTGGCCGCACAGCTGGCCGCCAAGCGCCAGGCGCCGGAGTCTGCCGGCAGCCTGCAGATCGAAACCCCGACCTTCGCCCTGACCCTGGTCTCGGTGATCGTCATCCTGACCGTGCTGCAGTTCATGCCGGCGCTGGTACTCGGCCCGATCGCCGATCACCTGAGCCTGGGACTGCGCTGAGGACACCCTGATGAGTACCCAAGCAAGTTCAACCCGTAGTACCCATGCACCGCGCCCTGCCCTGCTTGATGGCGCCGGCCTGCGCCGTGCGCTGGTCGAAGCGGTGCGCAAGCTGGCGCCGATGCATCTGGTGCGCAGCCCGGTGATGGCGGTGGTGATGGCCGGCACGATCGTCGCCGCGATCGTCACCCTGACCGGCAATGCACCGCTGGGCTTCGGCCTGGCAGTGACCGCCATCCTGCTGGTGACCGTGCTGTTCGGCAATTTCGCCGAGGCAGTGGCCGAAGCGCGTGGCCGTGGCCAGGCCGCCTCGCTGCGCCGTGCCCGCCAGGACCTGGTGGCGCGCCGGCTGGCGGCGCCGCAGCCGGGCGCAGCCGAAGCCCAGGTGCCTGCCGCCGAGCTGTGCCCGGGCGACCATGTGATCGTCAGTGCCGGTGAGCTGGTGCCGGCCGATGGCGAGATCGTGCAGGGCCTGGCCACCATCAACGAAGCGGCAGTGACCGGCGAATCGGCACCGGTGCTGCGCGAGGCCGGTACCGACCGTTCCGGTGTGATCGGTGGCACCAAGGTGCTGTCCGACCAGATCATCGTGCGGGTGACCGCCGAGCCGGGCCACAGCTTCCTGGACCGCATGATCGCGCTGGTGGAAGGTGCCAATCGCCAGAAGACCCCCAACGAGATCGCGCTGACCCTGCTGCTGGCGGCGATGACGCTGACCTTCCTGGTGGTGGTGGCCACGTTGCCGGCGATCGGCGCGGCCGTGGGCGTGCAGGTCGATCCACTGCTGCTGATCGCACTGCTGGTGTGCCTGATCCCGACCACCATCGGCGGCCTGCTGCCGGCCATCGGCATCGCCGGCATGAACCGTGCGCTGGCTGCCAACGTGCTGGCCAAGTCGGGCAAGGCGGTGGAAGTGGCCGGCGACGTCGACGTGCTGCTGCTGGACAAGACCGGCACCATCACCTACGGCGACCGCCAGGCCAGCCACTTCCATCCGCTGGCCGGCATCGACGCCAGCCAGCTGCGCGAGGCCGCACTGCTGTCCTCGCTGGCCGACCCGACCCCGGAAGGCAAGTCGATCGTGCGCCTGGCGCGCGAACAGGGCTGCGCCACCGCCGAGCCGGACCGTGCCGACTACCTGGCGTTCAGTGCCCAGACCCGGATGTCCGGCGTCGATCTGGAACACGGGCGGCAGATCCGCAAGGGCGCTGCCGATGCGATCCGCGCCCACGTGCAGGCACTGGGCGGCAACGTGCCGGCTGAACTGGCCGGCCGCGTCGAGCAGGTCGCGCGCAATGGCGCCACCCCGCTGGTGGTGGCCGAGGGCCGCCACGTGCTGGGCGTGATCGAGCTGTCGGACGTGGTCAAGCACGGCATGCGCGAGAAGTTCGCACAGCTGCGGGCGATGGGCATCCGCACGGTGATGATCACCGGTGACAATCCGCTGACCGCTGCCGCCATCGCCGCCGAAGCCGGTGTCGATGACTACATCGCCGAGGCGCGTCCGGAAGACAAGCTGGCACGCATCCGCCAGGAACAGGCCGGTGGCCGCCTGGTGGCGATGGTGGGCGATGGCACCAACGATGCTCCCGCGCTGGCCCAGGCCGACATCGGCCTGGCGATGAACTCCGGCACGCAGGCGGCGAAGGAGGCCGGCAACATGGTCGACCTCGATTCAGACCCGGCCAAGCTGCTGGCGGTCGTGGAAGTGGGCAAGCAGCAGCTGATCACCCGCGGTGCGCTGACCACCTTCTCGCTGGCCAACGACGTGTCCAAGTACTTCGCGATCCTGCCGGCGCTGTTTGCCGCTGCGGTTCCGGCCATGGCCGCACTGAACGTGATGCAGCTGTCGAGCCCACGCAACGCGGTGCTGGCGGCGCTGATCTTCAACGCGCTGGTGATTCCCGCGCTGATCCCGCTCGCCCTGCGTGGCGTGCGCTTCCGCCCGGCCACGGCCACCGCGCTGCTGCGGCGGAACATGCTGGTGTACGGCCTCGGCGGCGTGCTGTTGCCGTTCGCGGCGATCAAGCTGATCGACCTCTTCCTTGTCCTGGTATTCGGCGCATGAACCGTTCTGCTTCCACCTCCACCACCCTGCCCCGCGAACCGAAGGCCGAAGCCCGCGTGGCCAGCCTGCAGGACGGCGCCGGCTGGCGCCCGGCGATCGGCCTGGGCCTGGCCACCCTGCTGCTGGCCGGCGCGGTCTACGCCGGCATCGCCACCGGTTTCGCCGGCCTGGCCTACCCCACCCAGGCCGAGGGCAGCCTGCTGCGCGACGGCAACGGCCAGGTGCGCGGCTCGGCCTGGCTGTCGCAGCCGTTCACCGGTGATGGCTACTTCCAGGCACGGCCGTCGGCGGCCAACTACGACCCGATGGCCGCGGCCGGTTCCAACCTGGCGCGCAGCAACCCGGCGCTGGCCGAGCGTGTTGCCGCCAGCACGGCGGCGGTGGCCGCGCGCGAAGGTGTCGCCCCGGCGCAGGTGCCGGCCGACCTGGTCACCCAGTCCGGCGGCGGGCTGGATCCGCAGCTGTCGCCGGCGGCGGCGCAGCTGCAGGTGGCACGCGTGGCACGTGCCCGCGGCCTGCCGGTCGAGCGCGTGCAGGCCTTGGTGCAGGCACATACTGAAGGGCGCCAGTGGGGCGTGTTCGGCCAGCCGCGGGTGAACGTGGTGACGCTGAACTTCGCGCTGGACCATGCGGCCAAGGCGCCGTGATGCCGGCCTGCATCGGCTGCGCGCACAATGGCGGCCATGACAGCGGCCCCCATGACTGATGCGCGTACCCGCCAGGCCGATGCCCTGGTGGAAGGCCTGCAACGCGAAGCCGGTGGCAAGCTGACCGTGTTCCTCGGCGCTGCGCCGGGTGTGGGCAAGACCTACACCATGCTGACCCGTGCCCAGGAGCAGCTGCGCCGCGGCGTGGACCTGGTGGTCGGGCTGGTGGAAACCCATGGCCGCGCCGAAACCCAGGCCCTGCTGGAAGGTCTGCCGCAGCTGCCGTTGAAGGACGTGGCCTATCACGGCCACGCCCTGCAGGAGATGGACCTGGATGCCGTGCTGGCACGGCATCCAGCGCTGGTGCTGGTGGACGAACTGGCCCATCGCAATGCGCCCGGCAGCCGCCATGAGCGGCGCTGGCAGGATGTGATGGAGCTGCTCGACGCCGGCATCGACGTCTGGACCACGGTCAACATCCAGCATCTGGAAAGCCTCAACGACGTGGTGATGCGCATCACCGGCGTGCGGGTCAGCGAGACCGTGCCCGATGGCGTGCTCGATCGCCTGCACGACATCGTGCTGGTCGATCTGCCGCCGCGCGAACTGATCGCGCGACTGCAGCAGGGCAAGGTCTATGTGCCCGAACAGGCCGCGCAGGCGCTGCAGGCGTTCTTCTCGCCGGCCAACCTGACCGCCCTGCGTGAGCTGGCGATGCAGGAAGCCGCCGACCGCGTCGACAGCAGCCTGCGTGAAACCCGCGCCGCACGGGGCGAAGGCAACCTGCCGCTGCGGCGCGGCGTGCTGGTGGCCATCGATGGCGGCGGCCAGAGCGAGTACCTGGTGCGGGTGGCGCGCCGCATCGCCGAGCGCCGCGACGCACCGTGGACGGTGGTGACCGTGCAGGGCCGGCGCCAGGACGAGGCCACGCGGCGCGAGATCGATGCGGCCTTCGCCCTGGCACGGCGGCTGGGTGGCGACGCCGAACTGCTGCACGGATCGAGCATCGCCGATGCCCTGCTGGACCATGCAGCGCACAACGGTGTATCGACCCTGGTGCTGGGGCGGACCCGTGAGCGCCCGCTGGCGCGGATGTTCAACCGAACCCTGACCCAGCAGCTGATCCAGCGCGGCGCGCACTACGAGATCACCATCATCAGCACGCCGCAGGCCCGGGCGCGCTCGCGCCGCGAAGGTCTGCTGCCACCGATGCGCGGCATCAGCTACGAGCCGGTACAGGCACTGATCGCCACCGCGCTGGCCTGTGCGGTGGCTTGGCTGGCCGAACGCTGGGTCGGCATGGCCGACCTGTCGATGGTGTTCATCGTGGCAGTGGTGCTGGTGGCGGCGCGCACGCGTGCCAGCGTGGCGGTGATGGCGGCGATCCTGTGCTTCCTGGCCTACAACTTCCTGTTCATCGCGCCCCGCTTCACCTTCGCCATCGGTGCGCGCCAGGGCGTGATCACCGTGTTCCTGTTCCTGGCCGCCGCCTTGGTGGCCGGACGGCTGGCCTCGCGCCTGCGCATGCAGGTCATTGCGCTGCGTGCGGCCAACCGCCATGCACGTGCACGCCAGCAGCTGGGCCGTCAGCTGGCCAGCGCCGCTGGCAACGGCGAGGTGGCACAGGCAGGTCGGCATGCCTTGGAGCAGGCGATGGATGTGCCGGCGTGGCTGCGGATCGGCGCGGACACTGCCGCCGGTGGCCGCAGCCAACCCGGCGATACCGACCTGGCTGCCGCCGACTGGGCGCTGCGCCACGGCCAGCCCAGCGGCCGCTTCACCGACACCCTGGCCGGTGCGCAGTGGTGGTTCCTGCCATTGCTGGATGGCGAAGATCGCGCGATCGGCGTGGCCGGCCTGTACCTGCCCGGCGCACAGGCGCGCCTGCTGCCCGAACAGCGGCAGCTTGCCGAAGCGATGGTCGATGACATCGCGCAGGCCGCACTGCGTACCCGGCTGGTGGCCGAACTCGAACAAGCACATGTCAGCAACGAGACCGAGCGGTTGCGCTCGGCCCTGCTCTCTTCGGTGTCGCACGACCTGCGCTCGCCACTGGCGGCGATGATCGGTTCGGCCGACAGCCTGGCCAGTTACGGCGCGGCGATGGACACGGCCGATCGCCGCGCCCTGCTGGATACCATCCTGGTCGAAGGCGAGCGGCTGGACCGCTACATCCAGAACCTGCTGGACATGACCCGCCTGGGCCACGAAGGACTGAAGATCAACCGTGACTGGATCGGCGTGGACGAACTGATCGGCTCGGCCGCACGGCGCCTGCAGCGCTACCAGCCCAAGGTGCGGCTGGAGCTGGACATTCCGTCCACGCTGGCGCCGATCTGGGTACACCCGGCGCTGGTCGAACAGGCCGTGTTCAACGTGATGGAGAACGCGGCCAAGTTCTCGCCGCCCGACGCCGCCGTGCAGGTGCAGGCGCGCGAACTGGACGGCCAGCTGCGCATCGACGTGATCGATGCCGGCCCCGGCATTCCCGACGACGAGCGCGCGCGCATCTTCGACATGTTCTACAGCGTCGAGCGCGGCGACCGCGGCCGCCACGGCACCGGCCTGGGCCTGACCATCTGCCAGGGCATGATCGGCGCACATGGCGGCAGCGTGCAGGCGCTGCCCGGACGCGACGGTCGCGGTACCCTGATCCGCATCACCCTGCCCCTGCTCAAGCCAGCCTCCCACGATGAGCCCGACCCCGATTGATGCCAGCGTGCCGGCCGCGCGCGTGCTGGTGATCGATGATGAAACCCAGATCCGCCGGTTCCTGGACATCAGCCTGCGCGCGCAGGGCTACCAGGTGCGGCAGGCCGCCACCGGCCAGGAAGGCCTGCAGCTGGCCGCCAGCGAGGACATGGACCTGGTGATCCTGGATATCGGCCTGCCGGACATGGAAGGCCACGAGGTACTTGAACAGCTGCGGCAGTGGAGCCAAGTGCCGGTGATCATGCTGACCGTGCGCGCCGGCGAAGCCGAGAAGGTGCGCGCACTGGATACCGGCGCCAACGACTACGTGACCAAGCCGTTCGGCACGCAGGAACTGATGGCGCGGGTGCGGGCGCTGCTGCGCACGCGCAGCGTACCCAGTGATGGCACGCCGCCGGTATTCGACGACGGCCACCTGCGCGTGGACCTGGTGCGCCGCGAAGTCGCCCTGCAGGGTGAACCGGTGGCGTTGACCCGCAAGGAATACGCGTTGCTGTCGCTGCTGCTGCGCAATGCCGGGCGGGTAGTGACACAGCCGCAGATCCTGCAGGAGATCTGGGGGCCGACCCACCAGCACGATACCCATTACCTGCGCATCCTGGTCGGCAAGCTGCGGCACAAGCTGGGCGATTCGGCGCTGGATTCACGCTACCTGTTCACCGAACCGGGCGTGGGCTTGCGATTCAAGGGGTGAGGGTGTGCCGAACAACGGTCGGCACCCACCAAAGCAAATTCGGAAGAGCATCCACGCATGGCGTGGATCTCTGCTGTGTCGACCAAGGTCGACACCTACCAAGAGCAGTTCATGCGGTTCGGACAGATCGCGGAAATCTGTCGAAGGCGGGGTGGGTCCGGTTGCGGGGGCGTGAGCCGCATGGATGCGGCGACCGAGCTCACATGGGTGAGGGCGCTTTGCTTGCGAAGCACTGCTTCGCAAGCGCCCGAACGCCCAGCTGCCAGCGGCTGGGCCGGGCCCCGGAGGGGGACTTGCAGCGTCCCGCGCAACCGGACCCACCCCGCATCCTACGGATAGCCGGCCTTTGACGTTGACGTTGATTCGGCGGGTGCCGGGCGCCGCCCGGCCCCACCTCAGAACCCCAGCGGGGTGTCGCCCAGCACCGGCTGCAGCTGGCTGCGGAACAAGGCCTTGATGCGCTCCAGTGCGGCCTCGTCGTTGCCTTCGAAGCGCAGCACCAGCACCGGCGTGGTGTTGGAGGCGCGCACCAGGCCCCAGCCATCGGCGAAGTCCACGCGCAGGCCATCGATGGTCGACAGGCGGCCCCCCACATACGGGTTGTCCGGCGACTGCGCCGCCGCCACCAGCATCGCCACCAGCGCATGCGGCGTCCCGTCGGCCACCGCTACCTTCAGCTCCGGCGTGGCGACCATCTCCGGCAGTTCGCCCAGTACTTCGTCCGGGGTTTCCTCGCGCTGGGCCAGGATCTCCAGCAGGCGCGCAGCGGCGTACAGGCCGTCGTCGAAGCCGAACCAGCGTTCCTTGAAGAAGAAGTGGCCGCTCATCTCACCGGCCAGCTCGGCATCGGTCTCGCGCATCTTCGCCTTCATCAGCGAATGCCCGGTCTTCCACATCAGCGGGCTGCCACCGTTGCGCAGCACATGGTCGGACAGCTTGCCGGTGCACTTGACGTCGTAGATCACCATCGCGCCCGGATTGCGCATCAGCACGTCGGCAGCGAACAGCATCAGCAGGCGGTCGGCATAGATGATCCTGCCTTCGCCGGTGACCACGCCCAACCGGTCGCCGTCGCCATCGAAGGCTACGCCGAGGTCGGCGCCGAAGCGCTTGACCGTCTGCACCAGGTCTTCCAGGTTGGCCGGCTCGCTCGGGTCGGGATGATGGTTGGGGAAGGTGCCATCGACATCGCAGTACAGCGGAATGACGTCGGCGCCGATTGCTTCCAGCAGCTGCGGGGCCAGTGCGCCGGCCACGCCATTGCCGGCATCGGCCACGACCTTCAGCGGACGGTCCAGCTGCACGTCATCGGCGATGCGCTGGATGTAGTCGGCACTGACATCGCGCTGCTGGTAGTCACCCGGCTCGGCGGCCTGCACCAGGCGGCCCTCGACGATGCGCTGGTAGAGGTCGGTGATCGCATCGCCGGACAGCGTCTCGCCGCCGATCACCACCTTGAAGCCGTTGTACTCGGGCGGGTTGTGGCTGCCGGTGACCGCCACGCAGGTGCCGGTACGCAGATGGAAGGCGGCGTAGTACACGAGCGGGGTCGGCGCCAGGCCGATATCGATCACCGCGCAGCCGGCACGGCGCAGGCCCTCGGCCAGCCCGGCCGTCAGCTCGGGTCCGGACAGGCGGCCATCGCGCCCGATCACCACCTCGCGCAGGCCCTGCTCCAGTGCCACGGTGCCGATGGCCTGGCCGATCAGCGCCGCGGTCTTGGGTGTCAGTTCGCTGCCCACCACGCCGCGGATGTCATAGGCGCGGAAGATGCCGGCGGCCAGCTCTTCGGCAGGCACCGGCGGTGGCGGCGGTGGCGTGGCATCGCCACTGCCGGTCGCGGCGGCCACCGGTGGCGGCGCCTGCTGCAGGCTCTCGCTCAGGGTCGGGCCATGGTCGGCCTCGGACGCGGCGGCGCGGCGCGGCAACGGCAGCGACTTCGGCAGCCGGTCGCGCCCCACCACCAGCAACACGGCAATGAACGCCAGCAGCAACGCCACAATGGCGCTGGCCAGCGCGCCCAGGCCGAGCGGACCGGCCTCGACATTTGGCACCGACGCGACCAGCCGCAACGGCGTGCCTGCAACCGGGCGCGCCAGCGCTTCCGCGCTTTCGGCCAGGCTCGGGTCGCCCTGGGTGACCAGATCGAATGCTCCCTGGCGCAGGCCGAGGAAGCCGGCGGACGGCGCGCTGACCTGGTCGAGCGGCGACGTCAGCCGCAGCAGCGGTTGGCGGACATAGATGACGGCCGGCCCCAGGCTGCCCAGCTGCACCGGCGCGGCCAGGCCCAGGCGGTTGCCGCCGCCGTCGCGGACCACGCGCAGGCTTGGCCTGGCCTCGGCCAGCGCCGCTTCCAGCAGCGCCAGGCGGGAATACCCGAAGGTGGTCGGATCGGCATAGGCGTTGGCCAGATCGGCCGCCAGCACCTCGACCTGCTCGACTCCGGTCCAGCTCTCGCGAACGGCCAGCGCCGCCGCAGCGGCGTCGCCGGCCTGCAGCGCCTGCTGCACGCGATCGTTCTTCAACTGCTGCTGCAGCTGCTGCAACTGGCCTGCAGCAGCCTGCTGCAGGCCCTGCACGGCCTGGTCACGCGCCTCTTCCAGCGCCTGCCCGTTGGCCTCCTGCCGCCATTGCTGCACCGCGCTCCATCCGAACCAGCCGGCCAACAGGATCAACAGCACCCCCAGTAGAGGTGCACTGCGACCCAACGACCGTCCCCGCTGTCCTTCCCCGATGCCGCTCATCGATGTCCCCTGTCAACGCACCCCGGTATGGCCGAATCCACCCGCGCCCCGCACGCTGTCGGTGAAAGTATCCACTACCTGCAGGCTGACGCGGGCGATCGGAACCACCACCAGCTGCGCGATGCGATCGCCCGGCTCGATGGTGAAGGCCTCGCGGCCACGGTTCCAGACGCTGATCAGCAGCGGCCCCTGGTAGTCGGCATCGATCAGGCCGGTGCCGTTGCCCAGCACGATGCCATGCCGATGGCCCAGCCCGGAACGCGGCAGGATCACCGCGCACAGGTTCGGGTCGGCAATATGGATGGCCAGGCCGCTGGGCACCAGCGCGGTGTCGCCCGGCTGCAGGGTCAGCGCGGTATCCAGCGCCGCGCGCAGGTCCATGCCGGCACTGGCCTCGGTGGCATAGGCCGGCAGCGGCCAGCTGTCGCCGAAGCGCGGATCGAGCAGCTTGACCTGCAGCGGGTGGGAAGTGGATGCCTGGGTCATGCCTGGAGTCTCCGCGCGATCAGCGCCAGCAGTTGTTCGGCCAGCTCGCGCTTGGAAGTGGCCGGGAATACCTGTTCGCCGTCCTGCCAGAAGGCCGTGGCGGCATTGTTGTCGCTCTCGAAACCGCCGCCACTGATGCCGACCTGGTTGGCGATCACCAGGTCCAGGCGCTTGTCGACCAGTTTGCCGCGCGCGTATTTCTCCACGTCGTGGGTCTCGGCGGCGAAGCCGACCACCAGCTTCAGCGACTGCGTCTGTGCAGCGACTTCGGCGAGGATGTCCGGCGTACGCACCAGTTCGATCACCAGCGACTGGCTGTCGGCGGTCTTCTTCAGCTTCTGCGCGGCGACCTGGCGCGGCGTGTAGTCGGACACCGCGGCGGCACCGATATAGATGTCGGCGGGCAGCGACTTCAGTACGGCATCGCGCATCTGCGCGGCCGAGCGCACGTCGATACGCTGCACGCCCGGCGGCGTCGGCAGCTGTACCGGACCGCTGACCAGCACCACCTGCGCGCCCAGCGCGGCAGCAGCGGCGGCCAGGGCAAAGCCCATCTTGCCGCTGCTGCGGTTGCCGACGTAACGCACCGGATCGATGTCTTCGTAGGTCGGGCCGGCACTGATCAGCAGGCGCAGCCCCTGCAGGGCACGGGTTTCCGGCGCGGCAACCGTCGCAGCGGCGCCGCCATTGGCGGCCAGCGCGGCCACGATGTCGCCGGGTTCGGCCAGCCGGCCGGGACCGGATTCACCTTCGGCCAGCGGGCCATCGACCGGGCCGATCACCTGCGCACCACGCTGGCGCAGCAGGGCGATGTTGGCCTGGGTGGCCGGATGCAGCCACATGCGATGGTTCATCGCCGGGCAGATCGTCAGCGGTGCGGTGCTGGCCAGGCACAGGGTGCTGACCAGGTCATCGGCATGGCCCTGGGCCAGCCGGGCCAGCAGATCGGCGGTTCCCGGCGCGACCACGATGCGGTCCGCCCAGCGGGCCAGCTCGATGTGGCCCATGGCCTGTTCGGCGGCGCTGTCCCACAGCGTGGTGCGGGTCGGCTGCCCGGACAGGGCCTGGAAACTGAGGGGGGTGACGAACTGCTGGGCGCCGGCGGTCATCGCCACCTGCACCTGGGCGCCCGCATCACGCAGGCGTCGCACCAGTTCCAGGGCCTTGTAGGCCGCGATCCCGCCTCCGACGCACAACAGCAGTTTCTGGCCTTCCAGCGCGCGGCCGGGCGCGGGGGAAGCGTTGGGGGAGTCAGCCACCTGGAATTCCTGTGCAAACGAGGGCATTAGCTTACCCGATGGTCGGTAATGTCCCGGTGCACAGCGCACATAGCGGGCAGCTATCAGCAGATGGGACTTGCACCACAGCGCTTCCGGGGTTCAAGACACTGCGATTCGGAACTTTCCTATACCTGTAGGCCGGCCACGTTTGCAGAATCGTCAGTGGCCGCCGCAGGTGTGCCGCTTCGCTTTTCGAGGATTCCGCGTGCACCCGCGCATCATCATCGCCGACGACCATCCCGTCGTCCTGCACGGCATCCGCATCGTGCTGCAGACCCACCTGATGGAGGTCGTCGGCAGCGCGCGTGACGGCGCCGAGCTGCTGCAGCTGGTCGAGCACCACGGCTGCGACGCGGTGCTGACCGACCTCTCCATGCCGGGCACCGGCCCGGATGGCCCGGAACTGATCGCTGAACTGCGCGCACGCCACCCGCACATGCCCGTGGTGGTGCTTACCGGCGCCCGCCACCCCGGCCTGCTCGATGGCCTGCTGCGTGAGGGTGTCAGCGGCCTGGTCGACAAGTGCGCCGATTTCGGCGAGTTGCCGCAGGCCCTGAACGCGGCCATGGCAGGGCAGGTGTTCGTCTCGCAGCAGCTGCGCCACCACCTGCAGGCGCGCGACCTGATGTTCGCGCGCGAACCGGCGGCGCTGTCCGCCCGCGAACAGGAAGTGCTGGACCTGTTGGCCGCCGGGCTGAAAGTGAACGCCATCGCCGTCCACTGCGGCCGCAGCCCCAAGACGATCAGCCGGCAGAAGGCCGAGGCCAAGCGCAAGCTGGGGCTGCAGAACAACCAGGAGCTGTTCGCCTACCTGCAGTCGCGACGCGACTGAGGCAACGGCCGACCCGGGCATGCGTCCTGCCCTGATGGGCCGCATCGCCCCCACTGGCGATGATGCAGGCATGCCCATCCACGACTGGCCCGAACAGGAACGTCCCCGCGAGAAGCTGATCGCACGCGGCCCCGCCACGCTGTCCGACGCAGAACTGCTGGCACTGTTCCTCGGCTCCGGCTTCGGTGGACGCGATGCGGTGCAGACCGCGCGCGACCTGCTGCAGGCGCACGGTCCCCTGCGTGTGCTGCTGGACCGCCCGGCCCGCGAGCTGGCCCGGTTGCCGGGGCTGGGCCCTGCTCGAAGCTGTGCACTGGCCGCCGGGCTGGAACTGGCCCACCGCTATCTGGCGGCCGAACTTCAGCAGGGCGAGGCCGTCGGCAACAACCCGGCTGCGGTCGGCCGCTATCTGCAGCACCGCCTGCGCGGCCAGGCCCGCGAGATCTTCATGGCGCTGTTCCTGGACAACCGCCACCGCCTGATCGCCTGCGAAGAACTGTTCCAGGGCACCATCAATGCCGCCCCGGTCTATCCCCGCGAGGTGGTGCGTCGAGCCCTGCTGCACAATGCGGCAGCGGTGATCCTCAGCCACAATCATCCTTCCGGCGACCCCGAGCCCTCCGGCGCCGACACCCGCATCACCGATGAACTGCAGCAGGCGCTGGCACTGGTGGACGTGCGCCTGCTCGACCACTTCGTCGTCGGCGAGGGCCGCCCCGTTTCATTTGCTGAACGGGGCCTGCTGTCCCCGCCCCAGCCGCGCCTGTTCGGCTGAACGGCCCTGGTCAGGGCCGGGCGGGCGCCCCGCAGGCATGTCCTGGTCAGCGTGGGCGCGGGCATCTGCGCTAAAATGGGCGATTCCGCCGCTCATTCTCACAGCAGGCCTCGTGAAAAATCTCCTCCGCGCCCTGATCAGCCAAGGCATCGAAGCCTTGCGCGCCAATGGCACCCTGCCCGCCGACTCCCTGCCGCCGGACTTCGTGGTCGAGCGCCCGAAGACCCGTGACCACGGCGACTTCGCCACCAACGCCGCGATGCTGCTGGCCAAGGCCGCGCGCAGCAATCCGCGCGCACTGGCACAGGCGCTGGTCGAGGCGCTGCCGCGCAGCGAGGACGTCAGCAAGGTCGAGATCGCCGGCCCCGGCTTCATCAACTTCCATCTGGCCCCGGCCGCGTACCAGCGCGAAACCGCCTCGGTCATCAAGGAAGCCCACGACTACGGCCGCAACCTGTCCGGCAATGGCCGCACGGTGGGCGTGGAGTATGTGTCGGCCAACCCGACCGGCCCGCTGCATGTCGGCCATGGCCGCGCAGCGGCGATCGGCGACTGCGTGGCCCGCGTGCTCGATGCCAACGGCTGGAACGCCAAGCGCGAGTTCTACTACAACGACGCTGGCGTGCAGATCGAGAACCTGGCGCTGTCCACCCAGGCGCGGATCAAGGGCATCGCACCCGATCAGGACGGCTGGCCGGAAGGCGGCTACCGCGGTGAGTACATCGCCGATGTCGCCCGCGCCTACATGGCCGGTGCCAGCGTCGACCTGGAAGGCAGCACCGTGGTCGGCGCCAAGGATCCGGACGACATGCAGGCAATCCGCCGCTTCGCCGTGGCCTACCTGCGCAACGAGCAGAACCTGGACCTGGCCGCGTTCGGTGTCGACTTCGACATCTACTTCCTGGAAAGCTCGCTGTACGCCGACGGCAAGGTTGCCGAAGCGGTGGCCAAGCTGCAGGCGTCCGGCCACACCTATGAGGAAGGCGGCGCGCTGTGGCTGCGCAGCACCGACTTCGGTGACGACAAGGACCGCGTGATGCGCAAGTCCGACGGCACCTTCACCTACTTCGTGCCGGACGTGGCCTACCACCTGTCCAAGTGGCAGCGCGGCTACGAGCGCGCGATCACCGAACTGGGCGCCGACCATCACGGCTCGCTGGCGCGCGTGCGCGCCGGCCTGCAGGCGATGGAAGTGGGCATCCCGCAGGGCTGGCCGGAATACGTGCTGCACCAGATGGTCACGGTCATGCGCGGCGGCGAGGAAGTGAAGCTGTCCAAGCGTGCCGGCAGCTACTTCACCCTGCGCGACCTGATCGAAGAAGCCGGCCGCGATGCGACCCGCTGGTTCCTGATCGCGCGCAAGCCCGATTCGCAGCTGACCTTCGACATCGACCTGGCGCGCCAGCAGAGCAACGACAATCCGGTGTTCTACGTGCAGTACGCGCACGCCCGTGTCTGCAGCCTGCTGCGCCAGGCGCAGGAAAAGGGCCTGGTGTACGAGCAGGGCAATGGCCTGGCCAACCTTGGCCACCTGGCCGACGATGCCTCGCTGCTGTTGATGAACGAGATCTCGCGCTATCCGGAAGTGGTGGAAGCGGCCGGCGTGGCGCTGGAGCCGCACCTGGTGGCGCAGTACCTGCGTGAATTGGCGCATGCCTTCCACACGTGGTATCACGGGACGCCGGTGCTGGTGGAAGACGCCGCCGATCGCAACGCCAAGCTGACCCTGGCCTGCGCGGCGCGCCAGGTGCTGGCCAACGGCCTCGAACTCCTGGGCGTGAGCGCCCCGGAAAAAATGTAAGCATCAGGAGACGCAGTACACATGGCAGCACGACGCGGCAAAACCCAGGCACGACGCAACAGCAGCAGCCAGGGCACACCCGGATGGGTGTGGCTGGTGGCCGGTGTGGCGATCGCCGCCGTGGTGTTCCTGGCGGCGCCGAACCTGTTCAAGGGCGAAGGCGACGGCTTCCTGCGCGCCGGTCCGCAGCCGAACCCGAACGCGCAGCCGGCCCCGGTTGCTGATGCAGACAGCGATGTCGGCAGCCAGCCAGCCGCGCAGCCGGCCACGCCGAAGCCGGCCGAACCGGAGAAGCCCGCGGCGACACAGTACGACTTCTACACCCTGCTGCCGGGCAAGGAAGTGGAAATGTCCGACGCCGAACTGGCCGCCAGCGCGCGTGCCGAGGACCAGCGCCGGGCCAAGGCCGAAGCGTCGCGCGCGCAGGCCGCGCTGGAGGGCAAGCCGGTGCCGCCGGCGAGCACGGCCACGCCGGCACCGACCGCAACGGCCAGCGTCGTCAGCACCGCACCGGTGACCGCGAGCAACCGTCCGCTGCCGGCACCGCTGAGCGAGCGCCCGGCCGCGGCAACGCCGCCGGCCAGCACCGCACCGGCGTCGACCAGCACGGCCGCCGCCCCCGCGCCGCGCGCGGAAGCCGCGCCCACCGCGCCGGCGACCACTGCCGCACCGGCGCCCGCCGACAACGCGCGCTACATCCTGCAGGCAGGTGCCTTCGGTGCGTCCGGCGACGCCGAAGCCACCAAGGCCAAGCTGGCCATGATGGGCCTGGCGGCACGCGTGGAGTCGGCGCAGATCAACGGCAAGACCGTGTATCGCGTGCGCATGGGGCCGTACGGCAGCGCCGGCGAACTGTCTGAAGCGAAGCAGAAGCTGGATGGCACCGGCCTGCAGGCGATGGCCATCAAGGCGCAGTGACGTTCTGCGGGACTGCATGAAGAAAGCCGGGCATTGCCCGGCTTTTTTTGTTTCTGCCGAGTCGAGCATGGCTCGACTCTACACACGGCGTCAGCCCTCGCGGGCGACCTGGAACCCGGCGAAGGACTGGCTGACCGGCATCAGCTCCAGGCGATTGATGTTCAGGTGCGGTGGCAGCGTGGCCACCCAGAAGATCTGTTCGGCGATGTCTTCGGCGGTCATCGGATTGGCACCGCTGTACAGCTTGTCCGATGCATTCTGGTCGCCATGGGTGCGGACCACGGTGAACTCGGTCTCGGCCATGCCCGGCTCGATCGTGGTCACGCGCACGCCGGTGCCGTGCAGGTCCGAACGCAGGCCCAGCGAGAACTGGCTGACGAAGGCCTTGGTGCCACCGTAGGCGTTGCCACCCGGGTACGGGTAGACGCCGGCCACCGACGAGATGTTGATGATCGCGCCCTTGCGCTCCACCAGCTGCGGCAGCAGGCGGTGGGTCAGGGTCACCAGCGCGGTGATGTTGGTGTCGATCATCGTGGTCCAGTCCGACAGCCTGGCGCTCTGTGCCGGTGCGGTGCCCTGCGCCAGACCGGCGTTGTTGACCAGCAGGTCGATCTCGCCGAAGGCCGGCGGCAGCGCCAGCAGGGCCGCCTCCATCGCCACCGGATCGCGGATGTCGAAGGCGGCGGCGTGCACCACGTCCTTGCCATAGCGCTCGACCAGCGGTTGCAGGCGTTCGCCGCGGCGGCCGGTGGCGATCACTTTCCAGCCGGCCTGGGCGAAGCGGTGGACGGCGGCGGCGCCGAAGCCGGATGTGGCGCCGGTAATCAGGACAGTGCGGGTCATCAGGCAACTCCAGGGGGAAAACCAGATCCCCATTCTGGCACCGTCCGGCAGCAGCCGTGTTGCCGGATCGGCCGGATCCGGGGTCAGATCCCTTTGCGGAGCAAAGGGGTCTGACCCCGGCGGCGACCCCACTTGTCGGGGTGACCGGTACAATTGCGCCATGATCAACAATGATGTCCTGCGCAGCGTGCGCTACTCCCTGGACCTGGGTGACCAGCACGTGGTCACCCTGTGCCAGATGGCCGACCCGGCCTTCGCCGTGGATACCGAGCAGGTGAAGGCTTGGCTGCGCCGCGAGGACGAAGCCGGTTTCGAGGCGATGAACGACAGCGCACTGGCGCACTTCCTCGATGGCCTGATCGTGCACCTGCGCGGTCGCGACGAGAGCCAGCCGCAGCGTGCGGTGGAAACCCGCATCGACAACAACCTGGTGCTGAAGAAGCTGCGCGTGGCCTTCCAGCTGCGCGACGTGGACCTGATGGAGATCTTCGCCAGCGCCGGCTTCAACGTGTCCAAGTCGGAAGTCGGTGCGTTGTTCCGCCAGCCCGGGCACACCAACTACCGGCGCTGCCTGGACCAGATGCTGCGCAACTTCCTCAAGGGCCTGAGCCTGCGCCTGCGCGGCTGAGCACGGCCTCGACGAAGGCGCGCGCGGCTGGCGTCGGCAGCCGCTGCCAGACCAGGTGTACGCGCCGGGTCGGGGTCGGCTGCAGTGGAATCTGAACCACGCCCTGGAAACCTTCGGCGATCAACGCCGGCACGATGCCGACCGCCAATCCGTGGCGGACGAAGCGCTCGACCAGTTCCATCAGGTTGACCTCGAAACGCACCGTGTGCGGCAGGCCAGCGGCGGCGAAGGCATCGTCGGTCTGCCGGCGCGCACCGGTACCGCGCGGGAAGTCGACCAGCGCTTCATCCTGCAGTGCGGTCAATGGCAACCGCGTGCGCCCGGCGAGCCGGTGCGACGGCGCCAGTACCGCTACCAGATCCTCCTCCTGCAGCACCTGGTGGCAGACGCCGTCCAGCGCTGCCGACGGCGCCAGGCCGACCAGTGCCACATCCAGCGCGCGCGACTGCACCTGTGCGATCAGGTCTTCGCTCTTGTCCACGCGCAGCTGGAACTCCACCTGTGGGTGCACCCGCTGGAAGGCCGCCAGCATCGCCACGACGTCGATGTCGGTCAGCGAAGAAATCTGCCCGATGGCCAGCAGGCCACGCACTTCGCCACTGACGGCAGCCACGTCGGCGCGCAGGTGGCGCAGGCTGGCCAGCACCTGGCGTGCGTGCACCAGCAACGCCTCGCCGGCGGCGGTAGCCCGCACCTGGCGTGGCAGGCGCTCGAACAGCGTGGCACCCAGTTCCTGTTCCAGGTGGGCGATCTGGTGGCTGAGCGCGGACTGCACCACGTGGCAGCGCTCGGCGGCACGGGTGAAATTGCCCTCCTCGGCCAGGGCGACGGCAAACTCGAGCTGCTTGAGGTTCATCCAGCTATCTTGTTTTCAGATGACAAGGATGATGATGATTCATTTCCATCATGACCGCAGCAGGCGGACACTGTGCACCCCGCTTCCTGGAACACCGCGTGAGCCCGTCCCTTCCCCCTCTGCACCGCTGGCAGGTGCTGCTGATGTCGGTCGCCACCGGCGTGGCCGTGGCCAGCAACTACTATGCGCAACCGCTGCTGCACACCATCGCAGATGCCTTCGGCGTGCCGTTCGGCCAGGTCGGCATGGTGGTTACCGCAGCACAGCTGAGCTATGCCGCCGGACTGATCCTGCTGGTGCCACTGGGTGACCTGTTCGAGCGCCGCCGCTTGATCGTGGTGATGAGCCTGCTGTCGGCCGGTGGCCTGGTGATCAGTGCCTGCGCGCCGTCGCTGGCCTGGCTGCTGGTCGGGACCGCGATCACCGGACTGTTTTCGGTGGTGGCACAGGTGCTGGTGCCGTTCGCGGCCACGCTGGCCGCGCCGGAACATCGTGGCCGCGTGGTCGGCACGCTGATGAGTGGCCTGCTGCTGGGCATCCTGCTGGCGCGTACCGTGGCCGGCCTGCTTTCCAGCCTGGGTGACTGGCGCCTGGTGTATGCCATCGCTGCCGGCACCCTGGTGCTGACCGCACTGGCATTGCAGCGCGGCCTGCCGCGATTCCACCACAGCGCCGGCCTGGGCTATTTCGCCTTGCTGCGCTCGATCGGCGTGCTGTTCGTGCAGGAGCCGGTGCTGCGCCAGCGCACCCTGCTGGGTGCCTGCAGCTTTGCCATGTTCGCGATTTTCTGGACCCCGCTCGCGTTCCTGCTGGCACGGCCACCTTACGCCTACAGCGATGCCACCATCGGCCTGTTCGGGCTGGTCGGTGCAGCCGGCACGCTGGCGGCCGGCCTGGCCGGGCGCATGTCCGACCGCGGCCAGACCGGACGCGCCACTGCCATCGCGCTGGTGCTGTTGCTGCTGTCGTGGCTGCCACTGGGGCTGTCGGCCCACTCGCTGCTGGCGCTGCTGATCGGCGTGGTGGTGCTGGACCTGGCCGCACAGCTGCTGCACGTCAGCAACCAGAACCTGATCTATGCGCTGCAGCCCGCGGCGCGCAACCGCCTCAATGCCGGCTACATGACCGGCTACTTCATCGGCGGCTCGCTGGGTTCGCTGCTGTCGGCGCAGGTCTACCAGCGCTACGGTTGGACCGGCGTCTGCGTGGCCGGTGCCGCCGTGGCCGTGCTGGCCCTGCTGCTGTGGCTGCCCGGCGCGCTGCGCGCGCGCCAGGCGGCATCGTCGAACTAGAAGCTGCCCTGCAGCGCCAGCTCCCAGCGTCCACCGGCATTGCCCGGGAACAGTCGCTTGGCCGCGCTGTCGGTGTCATGCACGGTGGCGCGCAGCTCCCATGCCGGAGTCAGCGTGGCAATGGCACTGAGCTGGCCATGCAGGTAATCCGGGCCCTGCGCGGTGGCCAGCCAGTACTGGCCCACCGCTGCTTCCAGGCGGACGCGTTCGTGCAGCGGCACACGCACGCCCAGCTGGGCATAGGTTCCGCGATGGCCACCGGCCAACGCATCGTTGGAATGCGCGACCTGCAGCCAGGCGCGCTGCTTCCAGGTCACGGTCGTGTTGAGTTCGGTCCAGTCCAGCGCACGAGCGGTACCCGGATACACATAGCGGGTCAAGTTCGCATCCAGCGTCCAGCCCGGTGCCAGCGCGCCGGACCAGCCCGCCACCAGGTCGAACTCGCTGCGCGCGCCATTGTCCGGCTTGAACGAGACGTTGGACCCCCACACGCTGGCGTACCAGCCCGATGGGATCGAGATCTTCGCGCCGGCCTGCACCGCCGGGTCACCATCGCTCTGCGAGCTGCCGCGCCACACGTAGTCACTGGTCAAGGCCGCACTGCCACTGACCTGCACCTGTGCCTGCGCGCTGCCCATGCCAAGCAGCCCTGCCAGGGCGGCCACCACCGCCGCCATCATCCCCTTGCTGTTCACTGCACTGTGTTCCTCGTCGAAGGCGGTCACGCCGCCGGGACGGCAGTGTCCAGCGCGTGGCCGTAACGGATCGAGGGTGCGGCCCGGCCCGCGGCGCAAATTCGGCGTAAATCCCGTGGATCGGGGCCATGCGCCAGCGGCGCGGTATCATGGCGCCCTGTTTCCAGGAACCAACCGCGTGGACGCCATCCTGACCCCGGTATCGATCGGCGAGCTGATCGACAAGATCACCATTCTCCAGATCAAGGCCGAGCGCATCGACGATGCCGCCAAGCTGGCCAACGTGCGCACCGAGCTGGACGGCCTGCTGCCCCTGTTGCAGCAGCAGCTGCAGGCACAGCCGGCCCTGGCCGCGCTGCAGCAGCAGTTGAAGGCGATCAACGAGCGTATGTGGGACATCCAGGACCAGCTGCGCGACAAGGAAGCGGCCCAGGTGTTCGATGATGCATTCATCCAGCTGGCACGCGGCGTCTATGGCACCAATGGCGAGCGCGTGCAGGTGAAGAACGAGATCAACCGCGTGGCCGGTTCGGCACTGGTGGAAGAGAAGCAGTACCAGGGCGAGTAACGCCGCTCATCCGCATTCCAGCAGGTGGCGGAAGCGGAACAGGTCACCGTCCCCGCGGATGCCGAGCTTGCGGTAGGCCGAGGTTTTCTGCGAGCTGATCGTGCTGGCTGAACGCCCCGATCGCAGGGCCATTTCGCTGGTGCTGACCCCTTTCAGCACCAGCCCGAGCACTTCCCGTTCGCGCTGGCTCAACGGCACCAGTGCCGGGGCCGGCATTCTGCGTGCACGCGTGCCCGGCAGGTTCAGTTCCGCGCGCAGCTCCGGTGGCACGAAGCGCCCTCCCCGGGCGACCACATCAATGGCACGCAGCAGCACGTCCGGTGGCGTCGACTTGGACAGGAAGCCGCGCGCACCGGCACGCATCGCGGTGGCCACCGTGCTGGCATTGCAGTGTGCCGAGAGCACCAGCACCGGCAGTGCCGGCCAGCGCTGCGACAGCACGTGCAACAGGGCCAACCCATCGCCCAGGTCGCCCATGGGCAACGCATCGATCAGCAGCAGGTCGACACACGTCGGGCTGCGCTCCAGCAGGTGCAGCAGGTGCGCCTCGCTGGACAGGCTCACCCGTACCTGCACACCCGCGTGCTGGCGCAGCAGCACTTCCACGCCCAACCGCAGTACCGGGTGCGGGTCCAGCAGCGCCAGGCGTCGTGGCCGATCAGGCAGCAGAGGCGGAAGGGTCAGCGGCATTGCGGCATGTCCAGGCAACATGGGACATCCAACGTAGGTCGGTGCCCGCAGCGGCGGAATCCAATTCCTTGCAATGGCTGGCCCGCGCATTCCGCCAGTCAGACAGCATTCCGGTTTGCCACGGCGCAAACGCAACAGGCCCGGCAAATGCCGGGCCTGTTGGGGCGTCTCCAGCGCGCAATCGCGCCGAGGCAGCAATTACCAGCTGAAGCGCGGGCCGACGGTGTATTCCTTGTCGCCGTGGCGGTTCATCTTCAGCTCGCCGTTCAGGCCCCAATTCTGGTTCAGCTTGACCTGACCACCCAGGCGGCCGTACCACTGGCCATCCGGATTGACGCCGTGCTTCTTGGCGTAGTCTTCGTAACCGACCATGCCGTAGACCTCGGCGTGGGCGCCGAAGGCAGTGCGGATACCGGCTTCAGCGCTGTAGCCGTTGAAGTCCAGACCGTGCTTGCGGTCGAACTTCTGGTAGGCAACGCGGGCAACGAAGTCGGTGCTCGGAGCGATTTCAACGTTGTAGCCGGCACCGACCTTCCACTGGTCAACCTTCAGGTTGGTGTGGTCGATTTCCTGGCGGCTGTATTCGCCGAAGGCGTGGAAGTTCGGCAGGAAGCCGTAGGAACCCTTCACGCCCCAGCCGTCGGCCTTGATGCCTTCAACGTCGGTCTTGGCGTAGTCGGCTTCGGCGTAGTTGTAGGACAGGTTCTCAGCAGCCGAAGCGGTGAACGGCAGGGCAGCGGCCAGGGCCAGAGCAATCAGCGAATTCTTCATGGGGGTACACCTTTACTTTCTTATGGTGTGCAGCAGCGCCAGGGCGCCATCGCATCGGGAATGTAAATTCTCCGTTATTCGCCACAACGCTCCCTGAAAACAGCGGTCTTCGCATTGCTGAATTTTTTGGCTTGATTCAGGCTGCGTCTGGCATACGCGCGCGGCGCGCGTGCATTCGAATTCCGCTGACCCTTGCAACAGGAGGTTGCCTTGCACGTACCTGCCCCGCTGCGGTTCCGGTTCTGCGCCGCCGTCCTCGCCTTCATCGGCGTGCTTTCCACAGCATCGGCTCGGCCGTTGCAGCCCTCCGATTACCAGCGCGCCGAGCGCGTGCACGACAGCCACCTGCGCGGTGCGCTGCGCAATGCCTCGCTCCTGCCGAACTGGCTGGCCGATGGCCGCTTCTGGTACGAACGCGAAGACGGCCAGGGCCGGCGCGAGGGCGTGCTGGTCGATCCGGCGCAGGCCTCCCGGCAGATCCTGTTCGATCGCGCTGCGCTGGACAGCGCTGCGGGGGCCCTGGGGGTGAACGGGCAACGGTTGCGGTTGGTCAATGTGCAGGTGCTGGCCGATGGCCTGCGCCTGCGCTTCAGCGGTGAAGCCGGCATCGACTGCCAGTGGCCACGTTGGCAGTGCCTGCGGACGCAGGGCGCCATGCCTGCTGCCGATGCACTGCCCGCACCCGACGGCGAGGCCTCGCTGCAGGTGCGCGACCACAATCTATGGCTGCAGCAACGCCGACAGGCACCGCGGGCGCTGACCACCGGCGGTGTCGCCGGCCATGGCTATGGTGTATTGCCCGATTTCACCCTGCGCGGTATTCCACGCAGCCAGGGCCGGATGCCGGCGCGGCCGTTCGCCGTCGGCTGGTCGCCCGATGGACGCTATGTTGCCGGCGTCCGCTACGACGAACGTGCGCTGCGGGACTACCCCTATCTGGAAAGCACCCCGGCCGGCGGCGCGCGGCCCCGCGTGCACACGGTGAAACTGGGATTGCTGGGCGATGCACAGCAGGTGCGTGACAGCCTGTACATCGTCGATGTGCGCAGCGGCCGGCAGCAGGACATCACCCTGCCCGAGGGCTGGAACACCCTCAGCGAGGCCGGCGTGCTGGGCTGGGACGGCCACCGGCTGTATGCCGCGATCGCGCACTTCGGCGCGCCGCGACGACTGCGCCTGGTGGAGATCGATGCCGGCAGCGGTGCGCTGCGCGCCGTGCTGGAAGAAGCCGGCGACGCGCGCCTGCAGCTCAGCCTGTATTCCTACAACCGTGCCTCGGTTGCGATCCTGCCCGGCCAGGACACCGCCGTGTGGTTCTCGCAGCGTGATGGCTGGGGCCATCTGTACCGGGTGCGCCTGTCCGACGGCAAGGTGATGCGCCAGCTCACCCGCGGCCGGTGGGCGGTGCGTGACCTGCTCGGGGTGGACAGCGCAGGCGCTTGGGCATACTTCAGTGCTGGCGGTGTCGAGGGCGGCGATCCCTACGTACGTGGCCTGTACCGGGTAGCACTGCACGGTGGGCCGGTGCAGCGCCTGGCCGCCGAGGGCAGCGACCACCTGGCCGATGCGGGCACCGGCATGCTGTTCGGCGGACGCGCGCCGCAGGCGCTGTCGCCCGGCGGCAGCTATCTGGTGGATACCGTGTCCAGCCTCGCGCAGCCGCCGCGCACGGTGCTGCGCGCCAGCGACGATGGCAGCGAAGTGATGGTGCTGGAGGCTGCGGATGCGCAGGCGATCATCGCTGCTGGCTGGCGGCCGCCGCGGCGCGAACGGCTGCTGGCCGCCGACGGGCGCACGCCGATCTTCGCCACCGTCTACCTGCCCCGCGACTATCGCGATGACGGCAGCTTCCCGGTGATCGACGCGATGTACGGCGGTGCCTTCATCAGCAATGCGCCGGTGACCTATGCCGAAGCGGTTTCGGCGCAGAACCCGGTATCGCGCGCCAGCCTGGCCGAGCTCGGCTTCGTGGTGGTCAGCATCGATGCCCGCGGCACCGGCGGCCGCGACAAGGCATTCCATGACAGCAGCTTCCTGCACGGCGCCGATGTGCAGCTCGATGACCATGTGGCCGCGCTGCGCCAGCTGGGCGAACGCTACCGGGGCATCGACCTGCAGCGGGTCGGCATCTACGGGCATTCGTTCGGTGGTTACAGCGCGGCGCGTGCACTGCTGCGCCACCCGGCGTTCTACAAGGTGGCTGTGGCCTCGGCCGGCAGCCACAATTTCCAGGGCATGTACGGCGGCGCCCTGCACGGCATGGACCGGCTGTTCGGTGGCGTGGTGCCAGCTACAGCCATGGCCGATGGCGTGCCGGCCCCCTTTGCCGGGCTCGACAATGCGGCACTGGCCGGCAACCTGCGCGGGCATCTGCTGCTGGTCTATGGCGAACTGGACGAGAACGCGCCACCGGCGCTGACCCTGCAGCTGGCCGCGGCCCTGAACAAGGCCCAGCGTAGTTACGACCTGCTGTACCTGGCCCGGCAGGACCACGAACTGTTCCGCAACGACGCCACCTACACGCACCGCATGTGGGACTACTTCGTGCGCCACCTGGCCGGCCAGCAGCCACCGGATACGGTGCTGGCCCCGCTCCCGGGTGCCCCGGGCTGAACAGGCGCACGCGGGATGTCGATTCCCTACGCGCTGGTTCGTCGTGTACCTGAAGGCCGTGCATGTGGCACGGTCCATCCGGAGGCAGGCAATGAGCTACATCGACGGTTTCGTCCTGGCGGTGCCCACCGCCAACAAGGAGAAGTTCCTCGCCCATGCACGCACAGGGGATCCCGTTTTCATCGAGTACGGCGCGCTGCGCGTGGTCGAGTGCTGGGGCGATGACGTGCCGCACGGCAAGACCACCGACTTCTTCGGCGCGGTGAAAGCCACGCCGGATGAGACGGTGGTGTTTTCCTGGATCGAATGGCCGGACAAGCCGACCCGCGACGCCGGCATGAAGAAGATGATGGAGGACCCGCGGTTTGATCCAACGAAGAATCCGATGCCGTTCGACGGCGCGCGGATGATCTACGGCGGCTTCGTGCCGCTCTACGAGCTGACGCGCTGAACCCGGCGGACGTGCTCAGCGCGCGTCCGTTTCATCGCTGGCAGCAGCATGGCCGGCGCCCAGTGCGGCGCCGGCACCGAGGCCCATGCCGCCCATGCCGGCGCCCATTCCACCACCACCGCCACCGCCTGCACGGCCGCCCTTGGCATCGCCGTCGTTACGGCCCTTGCCGCCACCACTGGCAACGGGCCGGGTCGGCCCCTGCGGTGGAATCTGCAGATCGGCCGGAATCGGGGCCAGATCCAGCGCTTCGCGCACGAAGTCGCGCAGCGAGACCACCAGTTCGTGGGTATGCACCGGCCGCCCCTGTGCCAGTTCGTTGGCGGCACGCGTGGCCAGCCGCACCTGTTCGTCGGTGCCCAGCAGCAGGATGTCCGACAGCGCGGCCTCGACCGCATCGCGGATGCGCCGCGCACGGTCCGAGCGCGGCTCGGCGATGCCGTCGGCATCTTCGCGCTGGCGCAGGTCGCGACGATGGCTGGGATCCACGCCCAGCTCGCCGGTGAACGAACCGCCCAGGGTCTTGTAGGCGGCCATCAGCGTGCGCAGCCGTTCGTTGATCTGCCGGTTCTCGCGCTCGCGGCGCTGCTGCAGGGTCTGCATCACCAGCAGGCGGATGCCGACGCCGAGCAGGGTGATCAGGACCAGGCCGGCCAACGTGGACAGCACGCCCTGCCAGGAACTGAAGTCGATACCGCGCATGGTCGGGGCTCCGGCGGGAAGAACCTGCATCTTGCCCCAGGTAGCGCCCCAGAAACGCGAAAGGCCCTACCACCCGGTGGGTGGCAGGGCCTTAGGTCACGGCGCGATTACTTGCGCTTGGCGACCTTGCGCACGGCCTTCTTGGCCGGAGCCTTCTTGGCGGCGACCTTCTTCAGCGGCGCAGCCTTCCTGGCGACCGTCTTGCGGGTGGCGGCAACCTTCTTGCCCACCGCCTTCTTGGCGACGGCGGTCTTCTTGCCGACAGCCTTCTTGGCGACGGCGGCCTTCTTGCCAACAGCCTTCTTGGCGACGGCGGCCTTCTTGCCAACAGCCTTCTTGGCGACGGCAGCCTTCTTGCCGACAACCTTCTTGGCGGCCGCGGTCTTCTTGGTGGCGACCTTCTTGGTGGCGGCAACCTTCTTGCCGACAACCTTCTTCGCAGCCACGGCCTTCTTGGCGGCGACGGTCTTCTTGGCCACAGCCTTCTTGGCGGTGGCGACCTTCTTGCCGACCACCTTCTTGGCGGCCGCGGTCTTCTTGGCAACGGTCTTCTTCGCGACGGCGGCCTTCTTGGTGGCGGCCTTCTTCACGGTGGCGACCTTCTTGCCGGCAGCCTTGGTGGCCTTCTTGGCGGCAGCGGCCTTCTTGGTCACAGCCTTGCCTGCAGCGGCCTTCTTCTTGGCCACTTCCTTCTTCAGGGCAGCGGCTTCGGCCTTGGCGTTCTTCTTGGCCGCTTCCAGCTTCTTCTTGGCATTGGCAACGGTCTTGCCGACCGACTTGGCGGCCTTGTCGGCCTTCTTGGCAACGGTCTTCTCGACCTTGGCCACGGCCTTCTTGGCCTTGGCAACGCGGGTACCGGCCGCCTTGGTGGCGCGCTTGACGGTCTTCTTGACCGACTTCACGGCGTCTTCGGCGGCGTGGGCGATGGTCTCGCCAACGTTGGTGGCGGCTTCTTTGACGTTCTCGACGGCGTCGGTCACGACCGACACACCATTACCGTTGCTCATGTTGCCCTCCTGGGGGCCTTAAGTATCAAAACGGGGCGATGCTATACCGACATTGACGATCGTGGAACGGGGCACGCGCCCGCAATCGCATCTGATGCGACGGCCATGGTGTAGCCCACCACTGCCGCAGAAGCGGCGGGTTGACAGGAAACCCCTTTTTTTAAGGACTACGCCACAGCAAGCGCGTGGTCGAAGATGGCCGTTGCGTGCCGTTGCACGGACGCGGCATCCGATGCGTGCTGTGGCGCATTGCGGCACCCGGTTGCGCGGAACTGCGCAGGTATCGGTCTGTGTCGGCGCCCCCGGCGATCGTCTTCGGTGGTGCAGGCGTCGCCTGTGCGGTGTCGCCACAGCCATGCTGTCAGCCTCCTCACTCGCCTTTCGCGGCCTGCGGTTTTCATGGCGCATTTATCCAGATCGCGACACACTCATTCAGCTTGTTTTACCGTAGGGCCGAACCGCCCCCACCCACGCCAGCGAACCGACAACCATGCGACCGCTTCCCACCCTGCTTACGCTCGCAATCGCCGCCGCCTTCGGTGGCTTCGTTGCCACCGGCATCAATGCCCACCTGGACAACCGTGCCGATGCAGCACCGCTGCCAGCGGTGCTGCCGACCACCGCCGCGTTGCCGGCCGCGGTGGCCGGACAGGCGGTGCCTTCGCTGGCGCCGATGCTGGAAAAGGCGATGCCGGCCGTGGTCAGCGTCAACACCAAGCAGGTGGTGCGCGTGCGCAACCCGTTCTTCAACGACCCGTTCTTCCGCCGCCTGTTCCCGGATATCCCGCAGGAGCGCATCAACGAATCGCTGGGCTCGGGCGTGATCATCGACGCCAAGGAAGGCCTGGTGCTGACCAACCACCATGTCATCGACAACGCCGATGACGTGCAGGTGACACTGGCCGACGGGCGCACGGTGAAGGCCGAGTTCCTCGGTTCGGACCGCGATACCGACATCGCGCTGATCCGCATCCCGGCGCAGAACCTGACCGACATCAAGCTCGGCAACAGCGACCAGCTGCGGGTCGGTGACTTCGTGGTGGCCATCGGCAACCCGTTCGGCTTCAGCCAGACGGTCACCTCGGGCATCGTCTCGGCGGTGGGCCGCAGCGGCATCCGTGGCCTGGGCTACCAGAACTTCATCCAGACCGATGCGTCGATCAACCCCGGCAATTCCGGTGGCGCCCTGGTCGACCTGCAGGGCCAGCTGGTCGGCATCAATACCGCCAGCTTCAACCCGCAGGGCAGCATGGCCGGCAACATCGGCCTGGGCCTGGCGATTCCGTCCAACCTGGCGCGCAGCGTGGTCGACCAGCTGGTCAAGCACGGCGTGGTGGTACGCGGCACGCTGGGCGTGGAGAGCCAGAACCTGACCGCGCAGATCGCGCAGGGGCTGGGCCTGGGCGAAACGCGCGGTGCGCTGATCACCCGCGTGCTGGCCGGTTCGGCGGCCGCCGCGGCCGGGTTGAAGCCGGGCGACGTGGTGGTCTCGGCCAACGGCCAACGCGTGGACAGCGCCGAAGCCCTGCACAACGTGGAAGGCCTGGCTGCGGTCGGCAGCCCGATGACGCTGGACGTACGCCGCGAAGGCAAGCCCGTGCAGATCAAGGCCACGCTGAAGGAACAGGCGCGTGCGGTCACCGGCGAGAGCCTGGACCCGCGGTTGACCGGTGCCACCTTCGTCGACCTGCCCGAGTCGCTGCGACAGTCGGGTGTCGGCGGCGTGCTGGTCAGCGAGGTCAAGCGTGGCAGCCGCGCGGCCAGCAACGGCCTGCAGCAGGGCGACATCATCACCGACGCCACCGTGGGTGAATTCGCCGACCTGGCCAGCTGGCGCGCCAACTTCCAGCAGCGCCCGCCGACCCTGGTGGTGCGCGTGCTGCGCAACAATGGCCAGCAGCAGGGCCAGCTCGTGATGCGCTGATCGCCCTGCCGTAACACCCCCTATACCCCGGCAATGCTATTGCTGTCAGTCCAGGTCGGCACCGCCGACACCCGTTCCCCCATCGCAACAGGAGTGATTCGATGAGCCCCACCAATACCGAGAACCTGAAGGAACACCTGGGTGAAGCCGGTTCCCACCTGAAGCAGGCCGCCACGGCCGCCGGCGGTGCGATCAAGGGCGCAACCGGTGCCGCGACCGACGAGCTGCGCATCGGCAAGGCCAACGTCAAGGCCGAACTGTCCGACAGCGCACTGTCTGGTCTGGCCGCCGCCGAATTCGGTGGTGCCGCTGCCAAGGAACAGGTTGACGCGTTGATGGACAAAGGCAAGGACCTGATCGACAGCGCCGCCGAGTTGATCCGTGAGCGTCCGCTGGCGTCGTTCGGCGTCGCCTTCGCTGCCGGCTGGATCATCGCCAAGCTGGCCCGCGGCAGCAGCGACAAGTAAGCCGCGGCGTGAGCGAAGACAACGCGCAAGCCCCTGATCCGGCGGCCACCCCGCCGCTGGATGAGAGCATCCGCCAGGTCGGCGCGGCCGGTCGTGCCGCCGCCGATTCGGCCAAGCACACCGTGCGCTCGCTGCGCCGGCTGGCCTCGGCCGACTTCGCCCTGGCCCGCAGCGCCTTCGGCCGTGCGCTGGCCTGGGCCGGCGTGGCGATCGTATTTGGTGCCTCGGCCTGGCTGCTGATGGCGGCCACCCTCATCGCCCTGCTGCAGAGCTGGGGCCTTAGCTGGCTGCAGGCGCTGCTGATCACCTCGCTGCTGAGCCTGGCCGTCACCGGCTACGCGATCTGGCGGGTGTCCTACTTCTTCCACCACACCGGCATGCATGCCACCCGGCGCCAGCTGTCACGCCTGGGCCTGTTCGACGAGCCCAGCGAAGACGACCCCGATGCCGGCGTGCAGCTGCCCGAGGGCAAGCCATGAAGTTCGGCGCGCTGCAGCGGCGGGTGAAACGCTGCGAACAGGTGGTGACCGTGCGCCTGGGCGAGACCCAGGACCACTGGTCCACGCTCAGCGACGTCTGGCGAAAGGGCTGGTCGCCGTTGCGCATCGTGGTGGTCGGCCTGGCCGGTGGCTTCATCGCCGGCAAGCTGGAAGTGCCCGGCAAGGTCAACGGTGCGCGCTGGCTGCAGATGGTCGGTTCGGTCTCGAACCTGTTCGCCAGTGCCCAGGCGGCGTTCGCCACGGCGATGGCGGCACAGGCTGCAGCGACCGCCGATGACGCGGCCGAAGAAGCCGACGATGCCAGCGAACAGGCACAGGCGGCGGCCTCCGCCGCCAACGCACGGCCGGCACCTGCCCGCCGCCCGGAACCCGAACCGGAACCGCGCGAACCGCGCCCGGCCGAAGCCGCCACCGAGCTGTCCGAACGTTGATCCACGCACTCCGCCGCGCCGATCGCGGCCGGCGGATAATGCGCTCCCCTTCCCGGTTGGTGCGTCGATGAGCGAGTCCCTCCTGTCCCCGTCACCAGCCGATCCGCAGGGTGCGGAGGCGCCGCTGCCGCCCCCGTCGCGTCCACGCGGGCCGATGTCGCTGGTGGTCCTGGCCACCCTGGCGGTGGGCTACACGCTGTGGGCCGCGCAGGACATCATCCTGCCGGTGCTGCTGGCGATGTTCTTCGCACTGGTCGGCAACCCGATCCTGCGCCTGCTGCAGAAGCTGTGGATTCCGCGCGCGCTGGGCGCACTGCTGATCCTCGGCGCCGGGCTGGGCGTGACCGGTTCGCTGGCGGTGCAGTTGATCGGTCCGGCGATGGAATGGGCGCAGGAAGCACCGCAGCAGCTGCGCAAGGTGGCCCGGCAGGTGCAGGACCTGACCAAGCCGGTGCAGCAGGCCAACCAGGCGGCGGAAAACTTCGCCCGCGTGGCCGGCGGTGACAGCAACCACAAGGTGCAGGTGATCCGCACCCAGCTGGACGATCCATACCGCATGCTGACCCGTGCACCGCGCCTGGCCGCGTCGGTGCTGGCGGTGGTGCTGCTGACCCTGTTCTTCATGATCTACGGGCAGAGCCTGCAGCGCGCAGCGATCGCCCTGTTCCCGAACCGCCAGCAGCAGCGGTTCACCACCGACATCCTGCGTTCGATCGAACGGGAGGTCTCGCGTTACGTGCTGACCATCAGCGTCATCAACACCCTGGTCGGGCTGGTGTTCGCCGGCGTGCTGATGCTGCTCGGCATCGGCCTGCAGGAAGCACTGCTGTGGGGCACGGTGGCTGCACTACTGAACTTCGCCCCGTATGTGGGTCCGCTGATCGGCGTGGCGCTGATGCTGTTGATGGGCTTCGTCGAGTTCCGCGACCCGCTGCAGGCCCTGCTGCCGGCCGCCGCCTACCTGGGCCTGCACACCCTGGAAGGGCAGATGGTGACCCCGATCGTGCTGGGCCGTCGGATGAAGCTGTCGCCGCTGGTGCTGATCCTGGCGCTGATGGTGTTCGGCTGGGCCTGGGGCATGATCGGGCTGCTGCTGGCAGTGCCGCTGCTGGTGTGCATCAAGCTGGTGCTGGCACGCCTGGATGGCATGCAGGGCTGGGCACGCCTGCTGGAGTGACGGCATCAACAACGGATGGACGCAGGTGGCGGAACCAGAAACAGGGACGAAGTGGCAGACTATGGCGCCCTACCCGGATGGATCCGCTCGTATGAACTCTCTCGCCACGCGTTGCCTTGCCTTGGCCTGCATTGCCGCTCCCGCGTTCGCCGCGACACCGCCGACTGCCGATCAGGCGCGCACCCAGCTTGCTGAGGCGGTTACCTGCAAGCGGCACCTCACGCCCATGCAGTTCGACGCCATGGGCCGGATGCTGGCACCGGCCCCGGCAAGGGCGCAGGACGGCGAATCCAGCGGCGAGTTCCGGCTGACCACGCCCTTGATGGTGCTGGGCCAGCCCGTGAACCGGCTGCAGTCCTATGACGGCGACAGCGGCGAGGATGGCATCGACAGTTTCACCGCGTACTTCAGTTCGGCCAGTGTGGAACAGGTCGCGGCACTGGCGAAGATGTCCGACCCGGTGGCAGGCACCTACACGAAGGAAGTTGGGCGGCACAACCTGGACGTGCAGCAGTTCGACGGCCAGACCACCATCGCCTGCTCGTACAACCTGCGCTGACCCGGCCCAGCCACAGTGCCCACCCGCCCGCCGCGCCGCATGAAAGCCCGCGCGGGCAGGGGTAGAATGGCGAGGTGAATTTCCCCGTCCAAGCCATCACCCTCGACCTTGACGACACGCTGTGGCCGTTCGCTCCGATCGGCGCCCGCATCGAACAGGTCCTGCACGCCTGGATGTGCGAACACAGCCCCGCTACCGCCGCGATGTATCCGGTGGAGGCGATGCGCGAACTGCGCGAGCGGCTGTACCACGCCCATCCGCACCTCCACCACGACCTGAGTGCGCTGCGCCGGCTGACCCTGCACGAAGCACTGCACACCAGCGGTGCCAGCCTCGATCTGCTGGAGCCTGCGTATGAAGTGTTCTACGCCGCGCGCAACCAGGTGGAGTGCTATCCCGATGCGATCGACGCGCTGGCGCGCATTGCCGCACGGGTACCGGTGGCGGCGCTGAGCAACGGCAACGCCGACCTGGAGCGGATCGGCCTGGCCCATCATTTCGCCTTCCAGCTGGGTTCGCGCGAACACGGCGCGGCCAAGCCCGAAGCCAGCATCTTCCATGCCGCGTGCACCCGCCTGGGTGTGGCACCGGCACAGGTGCTGCACGTCGGCGACCATGCCGACATGGACGTGGCCGGGGCGATTGCCGCCGGCCTGCGCGGCTGCTGGATCAACCGCGACGCAGCCACCTGGACCCATCCGCAGCTGCAGCCGGACCTGCAGTTCGGCACCCTTACCGGCCTGGCCGACTGGTTGGATGCCAACCTCGACGCCGCCGCACCCCGGAGTACCTGACGCATGAGCGAGATCACTGGTTTCACCGCCGACACCGCTGCGGCGCTGCCGTTGTACGTGCTGGACCGCGAGCAGTTCGCCGCCTGGAAGGACAGCCAGCCGGCTGCCACGCAGGCGTGGCTGGCATCGCAGGGCTTCAACGCCGGCGCCCACAGCGTGGCACTGCTGCCGGGCGCCGATGGCCTGGCCGGTGCCGTGATGGGCGTGGGTGATCGTGCCGATGCCTACAGCTATGCGCATGCGCCGCACGCGCTGCCGGAAGGCAGCGTCTGGCAGCTGGCCAATGAACTGCCGGCCGCCGAACTGGCGCTGCTGCAGCTGGGCTGGGGCCTGGGCAGCTACCGCTTTGACCGCTATCGCAAGCGCAATCGCGCACCGGCGCAGCTGGTGGCCTCGCCGACCGGCGAAGTGGCCGACCTGATCGCCGCCAGCCTGCGCGTGCGCGACTGGGTCAACACCCCGACCGAAGACATGGGCCCGCAGCAGCTGGAAGACGCCGCGCGCGCGCTGGCCGATGCACATGGTGCGCAGGTCGAGGCGATTACCGGCGACGAACTGCTGAAGCAGAATTTCCCGGCCATCCACGCCGTGGGCCGCGCTTCGCATCGTGCGCCGCGCCTGGTCGTGCTGCGCTGGGGCAAGGACACCGATCCGGCATTGGTGCTGGTGGGCAAGGGCGTGTGCTTCGATACCGGCGGGCTGGACATCAAGCCAGCCGACGGCATGCGCAACATGAAGAAGGACATGGGCGGCGCCGCGCACGCACTGGCCCTGGCCGGCTTGGTGATGGCGCGCGGGCTGCCGGTGCGGCTGACCCTGCTGGTGCCGGCGGTGGAAAACGCGATCGGTCCGGATGCCTTCCGCCCGGGCGAAGTGATCGCCACCCGCAAGGGCCTGAGCGTGGAGATCGACAACACCGATGCCGAAGGCCGCGTGATCCTGTGCGATGCGCTGACCTTCGCCGGTGAGCAGAAGCCGGACCTGGTGCTGGACTTCGCCACCCTTACCGGTGCCGCACGTATCGCACTGGGCCCGGATCTACCGGCGCTCTTTAGCAACGACGACAGCGTGGCCCAGCAGTGGCTGCAGGCCGGCGACGCGACCCGCGACCCGGTCTGGCGCATGCCGCTGTGGCGCCCCTACCTGCGCTACCTGAGCAGCGGCATCGCCGACCTGGCCAACGCCGGTTCGCGCATGGCCGGCTCGGTGACCGCCGCGCTGTACCTGGAACGCTTCCTGGAAGACGGCCAGCGCTGGGCGCACCTGGATGTGTATGCCTGGAACGACGGCGAGCGCCCGGGCCGTCCGGCCGGTGGCGAAGCGCTGGCGCTGCGCTCGGCGTGGGCGATGCTGAAGCAGCGCTACAGCTGATCGGGTGGGTGCCGACCGTTGGTCGGCACCCCGTCCCCGGAAAATCTGACGAAAAATTGAATTTCGGCCCCGGCCGGGTTCTGCGAGGATGTGTGGGTCGACCACCCACACGCTCCGTGAAGGCAGGACTCCGACCATGTCGCTCTTCCGCTACACCCGCGCTGGCCAGACGCCGGGCGCGCCACGCAAGCATTCACCCCTGCTCTGGATCGCACTGATCGCACTCATTCTGGGTGCGGTCGCGCTGGCCTTCGCCTGGTTGGCCGGCTGGATTGGAAACCGCCTGACCGCGCAGCGCTTCACCGACACCATCGAGGCCACCGGCCCGGCCCACCCGGGCTTCCGCCGCGCGCACAGCAAGGGCATCTGCGTGAGCGGCTGGTTCGAACCAAGCGCGCAGGCCCCCACCCTGTCCAGCGCACGGGTGTTCTCGCAGCGCCGCGTGCCGGTGATGGGCCGGTTGTCGATCGGCGGCGGCGACCCCTACGGTGCCGACAACACTGCACGCGTGCGCAGCCTCGCGGTGCAGATGGTCAGCGATGATGGCCAGGAATGGCGCATGGCGATGAACAGCTTCCCGTTCTTCGCCGTGCCCAGCGCCGAGGCGTTCTACGAGCAGACCCGCGCCTCCATTCCCGACCCGGCCACCGGCAAGCCCGATCCGCAGAAGATGGCCGCGGTGCTGGCCAAATACCCCAGTGCGCAGGCTTTCCAGCAGTGGGCCAAGACCGCGCCGTGGACCAGCAGCTGGGCCGACACCACCTTCAACAGCGTCAACAGCTTCTGGTTCACCAATGCGCAGGGCCAGAAGCGCGCGGTGCGCTGGCGCTGGCAGCCGCAGGCGCCGGTGGTGGAGATGGATGCGGAAACCCGCAAGCAGGCCAGCGTCGATTTCCTCAGCCAGGAACTGCAGCAGCGCCTGGCCAGCGGCCCGGTGCGCTGGAACCTGGTCGTGACCACCGCCGAGCCTGGCGATGCCATCGATGATCCGTCGGTACCGTGGCCCGAATCGCGTGACCAGGTAGTGGCCGGCGTACTCAGCCTGGACCGCATGCAGTCGCAGGAACAGGGCGCCTGTGGGCAGATCAATTTCGATCCGCTGATCCTGCCCAGCGGCGTGCGTGGCAGTGACGATCCGATCCTGGCGGCCCGCTCGGCCGTGTATTCGCAGTCCTTCAACCGCCGCGAACGCGAGCGCGCCACCGGCAACGTCGAGCAACGGAAGGAGGCCGCACGATGAGCACCGGCAACGGCCACTTCAACCTGCTCGCGCGGGTGCTGCACTGGTCCATGGCGCTGATGATCGTCGCCATGCTGTTCATTGGCGTGACCATGGTCGCCTCGCTGCACCTGCGGCCGATGCTGATCGACCTGCACCGCCCATTGGGCATCACTATCGGCGTACTGGTGCTGCTGCGCCTGTACAACCGGCTGCGTCATCGCCCACCGCCGCTGCCGGCGGATCTTCCTGTGTGGCAGGTGATGGCGGCCAAGGCCTCGCACTGGATGCTGTACGCGCTGATGCTGGCGATGCCGCTGATCGGCTGGGCGATGCTGTCGGCCGGCGGTTACCCGATCGTGCTGTGGGGCGGCCTGCACCTGCCGCCGATCGTGCCGCATACCCCGGCGCTGTATGCCGCGTTGCGCAATGCGCACAGCCTGCTGGCCTATGTGTTGTTTGCCACGGTGCTGATGCATGTGGGTGCGGCGCTGTTCCACCTGTGGGTGCGGCGTGACGGGGTGTTCCAGGCGATGGCGCGCGGGAAGAATTGAAAGGATTCGCCGGGCGTTCCCGGCGGATTGTTTCCGCGACCGCGGGGGGTGTCACTTTCTTTGCGCGCAAAGAAAGTAACCAAAGAAACGCTCCGCCGGCCGCGAGCCGGCGTGCTTCGCACGCCGGTGCCCTGCGCTCCTCGGTCCGTCGAGGGACGGCGCGGGAACTCGCTGCGCTCAGACACCCGCACCTCTTCGCCCTCGCCGGACCTCCGGTGCTCGGCTCGCTTGAAGGCGGACTCAAGATCAAAGGCGAAAGCGGCCGCTTCACTCGTCGGACACGGCCCGGCGCTACCAAATATCGTCGTGCAGCTGTGGTTCTTGACCTTGGGTCCGCCTTGAGCGAGCCGAGCATCGCAGGGGAATCAGGGGCGCAGAGGCGCCGGTGTCTGAGCGCAGCGAGTTCGGCGCCGTCCCCTGATTCGCCGAGAAGCGCAGGGAACCGTCGCGTAGCGACGGCTCGCGCTCTGGCGGCGTGTTTCTTTGGTTACTTTCTTTGCACGAGCAAAGAAAGTGACACCTCTCCGCAGGCGCGGAAATGATCCGCTACAACCACCCCTTCTGCCGCGCCAGCCGGTACGCCTCGATCCGGTTGGCCACGCCCAGCTTGCCGATGCACTCGGACAGGTAATTGCGCACCGTACCATGCGACAACCCCAGCTGCTCGGCGATCTCGCTGGCGGTGCGGCCCTCGCCCGCCAGCCGCAGTACGCGGCGCTCGCGGTCGGTCAGCGGATCGGCCTGCGACCACGCATCCAGTGCCAGCTGCGGGTCGATCGCGCGGATGCCCTGTTTCACCTTGCGCAGGGCATCGGCCAGGTTCTCGGCCGGTGCATCCTTCAGCAGGTAGCCCAGCACGCCGGCTTCCAGCGCGCGGCGCAGGAAACCGGCGCGGGCGAAGGTGGTCACGATCACCACCTTGATCGGCAGCTCGTGGCGCGCGATGCGCTGGGCAAGCTCGAGCCCGGACAGGCCGGGCATCTCGATGTCGGTGACCAGGATGTCCGGTTGCAGCTGCTGCAGCATCCGCCACGCGGTTTCGCCATCGGCGGCGCTGCCCAGCACCTCGATATCCGGCTCCAGGCCCAGCAACGCCGACAGTGCACCGCGCACCATCGCCTGATCCTCGGCCAGCAGGATGCGGATCATGCGGCACCGTCCTGTGCCAGCGACGGCGGCGCTCCCGGCGGCAACGGTGTGGTCGCGGCAGCCAGTGGCACGCGCACGGTCAGTCGCGTGCCCTCGCCCTTTGCGGACTGTACCTGCAGGCTGCCCCCCAGGGCGGCCACGCGTTCGCGCATGCCGCTCAGCCCGTTGCCCTCGGCCTGCACGCCGCCACGGCCATCGTCGCGGATCTGCATCGCCAGCATGCGTCCCTCCAGCATGAACTCCACCCGTGCCTGTGTCGCCTGTGCATGGCGCACGATATTGGTTGCGGCCTCGCGCAGCACCAGCGCCAGCCCGCGTTCGACATCCACCGGCATCGCCGGTGGTGGTGCGTATTGAAGGTGGACCTGCTGGCATTCCAGCAGCAGCCGCGCCGATGCCAGCTCACCGGCCAGGTCGCTGGCGCGGATGCCGGTAACCGCGCTGCGCACCTGTGCCAGCGCTTCGCGGGCGATGGCCTCGGCCTCGCCGATCTCCAGCCGCGCGCGCGCGTCGCCGCGGTCGTGCAGCTTGCGCGCCAGCTCCAGCTTCAATGTGATCAGCGACAGGGTGTGGCCGAGCAGATCATGCAGGTCGCGGCCGATGCGTTCGCGCTCGGCAGTGGCCGCCAGCCGCCGCACCTCGTCCTGCGACAGCTGCAGTGCCGCATCCTTCTGCTGGTTGAGCGCTTCCACGTTCACGACCAGCCCCACGATGTAGGACACGGCCGGGATCCAGACCAGGCTCTGCCACGGGTACTGGAACAGCAGCGCGAGGCTGCAGAACAGAAGGTTCAGGCCAGTGAGCTGCAGCAGATACTGCCACCAGCCACCGCGTCCGCTCACCCGCAGCAGCACGCAGCCGAACACGAAGTAGGTCAGCCCGGACGGATACCAGGGCAGCAGCACCAGCGACATCGCGATCAGGCCCAGCGCATAGCGCGGAGCGTGATGGCGCGGCGCCACCATCACCTTGGCGTACAGCAGCAGGAACACCGGATAGCTGGCCAGCGTCAGCAGCAGCCAGCGCAGGGTGAAGCCGTGGCCAAGCAAGGGCGTCAGGAAGATCCACACCGACCACAGCAGGTGGACTGCCTCGCTCCAGGGCGATTTTCCCCGGCGCAGCGTATCGGCCACCGCCGAGTCCGGCGCGGGGCGCAGCAGCGAGGCAAGCCATGTCGACGGCACGGGCGGTTCCAGGCGGGGACGATCGCCGCCGATCATGCCAGTTCAGCCGCCTGCGCGCAGGCGCCACCACCGGCCGGGCGGCACCGGCGCAACCGAGCGCGGATCACGGTACGCTTGGCGGCGCGGCTGTGGCGGGCCAGCGACGGGGTGATCGGATCCATGGGCGGTACCGGTAGCGGGGACGTTGCCATCCTGTGCCGCCGTGGTCACGTTTCGCAGTTGCCGCCGTCAGTGTCATCGGGTGACAGCTGTCACTGCCGTCATCGCTGTGCCTGCCTGCATGCTGTGCCGCACGCTCCACCGCCGGAACCGCCGCCGTCCGCCCTTCCGGCCACACCCGCCCAAACGCCTGTGATGGAACGAATGAACGCTTCTGCCGAGCTGTTGAAGGAACTCCGTATCGACCGCAAATCGCCGCCGCCCGCCTCCGGCGGCAGTGGCGGTGGCCGCCGCTGGCTGTGGATCGCGATCATCGTGGTCGTGTTGTTGCTGGCCGCTGTCGGCTTCGCCCTGTTCGGGCGTACGCCGGCAGTGGACGTGGAAACCGCCCCCGCCGTGGCCATCCAGCAGGGCAGCGCCAGCAGTTCGGTGCTCGATGCCAGTGGCTACGTGGTCGCCCGGCGCATGGCCACGGTATCGGCCAAGATCACCGGCAAGGTGCGCGAGGTGATGATCGAGGAAGGCATGCGCGTGGAACAGGGCCAGATCATGGCCACGCTGGACCCGATCGATGCCGACGCGCAGCGCAGCCTGTATGCCTCGCAGCTGCAGGCCGCACGCAGCCAGGTGGCCGGGCTGGAAGCGCAGCAGAGGCAGGCGGCCGCTGAAGCCAGCCGCCTGCAGGCACTGGTCGGCCAGCAGCTGGTGTCGCGCTCGCAGTACGACCAGGCGGTGGCCCAGCGTGACAGCCTGCGTGCACAGCTGGACACCGCACAGCGCAACGTCAAGGTGGCCAACGACCAGCTGGCCATCGCCGATCTGGGCGTGGACAACAACATCGTGCGCGCGCCGTTCTCCGGCGTGGTCACTGCCAAGGCCGCGCAGCCCGGCGAAATCGTCTCGCCGCTGTCGGCGGGCGGTGGGTTCACCCGTACCGGCATCGGCACCATCGTCGACATGGACTCGCTGGAGATCGAAGTCGAGGTCGGCGAGGCCTTCATCGGCCGCGTGCAGCCGAAGATGCCGGTCGAAGCCACGCTCAACGCCTATCCGGAGTGGAAGATTCCGGGCGAGGTGATCGCCATCATCCCCACCGCCGACCGCGGCAAGGCCACGGTGAAGGTGCGCGTGGCGCTGAAGGTGAAGGACCCGCGCATCGTGCCGGAGATGGGCGTGCGCGTCAGCTTCCTGGAGCAGGCGCAGCCGCAGGCGGCCGCCAAACCGCAGGGCGTGCGCGTGCCGGCGGGCGCCGTGGTCCAGCGCGAGGGCGCCTCGGTTGCCTTCGTGCTGGGTGACGAAAGCCGCGTGCAGCAGCGCACGGTCGAGGCCGGCCAGGCGATGGGCAAGGACCGCCAGATCCTCAAGGGCGTGAGCGCAGGTGAATCGGTGGTGCTGAACCCGCCGGACAGCCTGCGCGATGGCGCCAAGGTGCAACAGAAACAAGCGCAGTAGCGGCCTGGCGCCCACGGGCGCCGCCGGCAGCACCGCTCGACGCACGCCTGCGGCCCCTGCCGTGGCGCTTCCCCGTTTCCCGCCTTCCGTGGAGAACCACCCATGTCGACCCTGGTTTCACTGCGCAACATCACCAAGACCTACCAGCGTGGCCCCGAGAAAGTGCAGGTGCTGCACGGCATCGACCTGGACATCGCCAGCGGCGACTTCGTCGCGCTGATGGGCCCGTCCGGCTCGGGCAAGACCACCCTGCTCAACCTGATCGGCGGCCTGGACAACCCCAGCGGCGGCGAGATCAGCATCGAGGGCGAGCGCATCGACCAGATGAGCGGCGGCCAGCTGTCGACCTGGCGCAGCCACCACGTCGGCTTCGTGTTCCAGTTCTACAACCTGATGCCGATGCTGACCGCGCAGAAGAACGTGGAACTGCCGCTGCTGCTGACCCACCTCAATGCGGCGCAGCGCCGCCGCAACGCCGAGATCGCGCTGACCCTGGTCGGCCTGGCCGACCGCCGCAGCCACCGCCCGAATGAACTGTCCGGCGGCCAGCAGCAGCGCGTGGCAATCGCCCGGGCGATCGTCTCCGACCCGACCTTCCTGATCTGCGACGAACCGACCGGCGACCTCGACCGCCAGTCCGCCGAGGAGATCCTCGGCCTGCTGCAGCAGCTCAACCGGGAGCATGGCAAGACCATCATCATGGTCACCCATGACCCGAAGGCCGCCGAGTACGCCACGCACACGGTGCACCTGGACAAGGGCGAGCTGGCCGACGCGCCGCTGGCCCACTGACGGAGGCCACGGCGATGAAATACTTCTCGTTGGTGTGGGCGCAGCTGTTCCGCAGCCGTACCCGCACGTTGCTGACCCTGCTCTCCGTGGTGGCCGCGTTCCTGCTGTTCGGCATGCTCGATTCGGTGCGCGTGGCATTCACCTCCGGCGGCAGCGTGGAAGGCGCCAACCGCCTGGTGGTCGCATCGCGGCTGTCGATCACCCAGTCGCTGCCGATCCGCCTGGAAGCCCAGGTGCGGCAGGTGGCCGGCGTGCGCGACGTGGCCTATGGCATGTGGTTCGGCGGCATCTACCAGGACCCGAAGAACTTCTTCCCGAACTTCTCGGTGTCCCCCAACTACTTCGATGTCTACCGCGAGCTGCAGATCGACCCGGCACAGCTGGAAGACTGGAAGCAGACCCGTACCGGCGCCATCGTCGGCGAAACCCTGGCCAAGCAGTTCGGCTGGAAGATCGGCGACACCATCCCGCTGCAGGCCACGATCTTCCCGCGTGGCGGCAGCAACGACTGGCCGCTGGTGCTCAAGGGCATCTACCGTTCCAAGGACCGTGCGCTGGCCGCCAACGAAGAACGCCAGTTGATGATGAACTGGAAGTACTTCGATGAATCCAACGACTACATCAAGAACCAGGTGAGCTGGTACACGGTAACGCTGGACAACCCGGACCACTCTTCGCGGGTGGCGCAGGCGATCGACGCGATCTCGGCCAACTCCGACCACGAGACCAAGACCCAGACCGAATCGGCGTTCCAGCAGGCCTTCGTCAAGCAGTTCGCGGATATCGGCATGATCGTCACCTCGATCATGGGCGCGGTGTTCTTCACCCTGCTGCTGTTGACCGGCAACACCATGGCGCAGGCCGTGCGCGAGCGCGTGCCGGAGCTGGCCACGCTGAAGACGCTGGGCTTCAAGGACAGCACCGTGCTGACCCTGGTGATGGTGGAATCGGTGCTGCTGATCGGCCTGGGCGGCCTGATCGGCATGGGCCTGGCCGCCCTGATCCTGCCGGCCATCGGCCCGAAGAGCATGGGCATGCTGCCGCCGCACGTGCCGACGCCAACCTGGCTGATGGGGCTGGGCCTGATCGTGGTGATCGGCATCATCGTCGGCCTGTTGCCGGCGCTGCGTGCCAAGCGCCTGAAGATCGTCGACGCACTGGCCGGTCGCTGAGGAGAACACAGACATGTTCAAGAGCAAACTCAAGAAGTGGCTGGGCAACGGCGTGACGGTGCTGCTGCTGGCGGTCGGCCTGGTGCTGTGGATCAGCCTGCCGTGGACCGGCGTGCTGGCCGTGACCGTGCTGGTGGCCCTGTGGCTTCTGCTGACCCGCGGGGGGCGACTGGCGCTGGCCGCCACCCGTATCGGCGTGGCCAGCCTGCCGCAGCGCTGGGGCGCGTCCTCGGTGATCGTGGTCGGCATCGCCGGCGTGGTCGGCGTGCTGGTGGCAATGCTGGCGATGGGCGAAGGCTTCCAGGCCACGCTCAACAACACCGGCGATGACACCACTGCCATCGTGCTGCGCGGTGGCTCGCAGGCCGAGACCAACTCGGTGATCACCCGCGAGCAGGTACCGATGCTGTCCACCCTGCCCGGCATCAGCCGCGATGCGCAGGGCCGGCCGCTGCTGTCGCCGGAGCTGTCGCAGGTGGTCAACCTGGTGTCGAAGTCCGATGGCACCGACGTCAACGCGCAGTTCCGCGGCGTGGGCCCGCAGGCATGGGCGGTGCATGACAAGGTCAGGATCGTCGAGGGGCGCAAGTTCGCCACTGGCCTGCGCGAGATCGTGGTCGGCCAGGGCGCCAAGGGCCAGTTCCGCGACATGGAGGTGGGCAGGACACTGACCCTGGGCAACCAGACCTGGACCGTGGTGGGTGTGTTCGCCACCGGCGATGCGCATGATTCGGAACTGTGGACCGACGCCGATACGCTGGCCACCACCTACCAGCGCAGCGCCTGGCAGTCGATCAGCGTGCGCACCGAGGGCAAGGCAGGCTTCGATCAGTTCAAGGCCGCCGTCGCCGCCGACCCGCGCCTGAAACTGGACGTGGAAACCACCCGCGTGTACTACAGCAAGCAGGGCGGCGGGCTGACCAAGTTGATCGACATCCTTGGCAAGGTGATCGGCACGATCATGGCGGTCGGTGCGGTGTTTGGCGCGCTCAACACCATGTATGCGGCCGTCGCCACGCGCGCCCGCGAAATCGCCACCATGCGTGCGATCGGCTTCCGCGGCCTGCCGGTGGTGACGGCGGTGATGCTGGAGACGATGCTGCTGGCGCTGCTCGGTGGCCTGCTCGGCTGTGCGGTGGCGTGGCTGCTGTTCAATGGCTACAGCGTGTCCACCATCGGCAGCAACTTCAGCGCAGTGGTGTTCAAGTTCCATGTGTCGCCGGAGCTGCTGTGGACCGGCCTGAAATGGGCACTGGGCATCGGCCTGGTCGGCGGCCTGTTCCCGGCACTGCGCGCGGCACGTTTGCCGATCACCACGGCGCTGCGCGAAACCTGAGCATCGCGCAGCGGTGGACTGCGCATCACGCAAGGGGACGGAGCGAAGGCTCCGTCCCTTTCACGTTGCCGAACTCAGAAATCCGCCGCCGCAGCATCAGACGGCGGGGCCGCGCGCGGCCAGATGCTGGCGAAGGACCTCCTCGGGCGGATACGCCGTGCCCAGCGCGTGCTGCTCGCCTGTGTGCCGGTCGACGAAGATCGGCCCATTGCCGGCCAATGCATCCGAGATTTCGCCGGATTGCAGGTAGCGCAGCGACTGGAAGCAGAACAGCCAGCCTTCGACCACTTCGTGCTCATGCGTGATGGCAACCGGCTCATCGTCGCTGGCAAGTGCAGCCTCCACGCGACGGCGTGCTTCTTCAAGCTGGATCATTCCTTCGTCTCCTGCCTTCGATGACAAGGCGAAGAGCATTTCATGCGGGCAGGTGCATCACAACGGCTGCGCGCCTGCATACAAGCGCGTACTGCGACGCGTTGTCGCAACCACTCAAGCGTGCCAGCTTCGTGCCGCTATCGATGCCTCTGCCTATCGCAAACGCAGCGCGCGTGACGCTGCGCACAGCGCATCTGTGGATTGTTGGTTGCGATTCATTTTCGCGCACGTCCAGCGGCGCCGAGACAAACAGTTACGAATGGAAACATTCTAGAATCGCGCCCCCCACGTTGGTTTGCAGCACCCCACGCGCCCATAGAACGGGCGCTTGTTTTTACTGAAACACGAGATTTCACGGATGTCCCTGAAAACCAATCCGCTGCGCAACGCGATCGTCATCGCACTGGCCGCCAGCTGCACCACCCCCGCCTTCGCACAGAGCGCCGGCGATATCCCGACCAACCTCGACCGCATCGAAATCACCGGCTCGCGCATCCGCCAGGCCAGTGTCGAAACCGCACAGCCGGTGGTCGCGCTCAACCGCGCCGAGATCGAGAAGAAGGGCTACGTCAACGTCGCTGACATCCTGCAGGACATTCCTGCCGCCGGTGCGCCGAGCATGAGCCGCGCCTCGTCGCTGACCTCCTCGCGCGACTTCGGCGGCATGTACGTCAGCCTGCGCAACCTGGGCCCGGAACGCAGCCTGGTGCTGATCGACGGCCGCCGCATGGGCGTCAGCGCCGGCGGTTACTCCGACCTGGCCTCGATCCCGTCGTCCATCGTCGAGCGCGTGGAAGTGCTGACCGACGGCGCCTCCGCGCTGTACGGCTCCGATGCCATCGCCGGCGTGGTCAACATCATCACCCGCAAGAATTTCGATGGTGGCGAAGCCAGCGTCTATGTCGGCCAGTACGGCCAGGGTGACGGCCAGAAGCGCGCCTACAGCGCGACCTTCGGCAAGACCTTCGAGCGCGGCTGGTTCAGCGTGGGTGCCGAGCGCACCAAGGAAGATGAGGTGCTGGGCAAGGACCGCGAGTTCAGCCGTTACACCAACGGCCCGCGCCACCCCAACGATGGCCTCAATGGCAACACCCCGTGGGGCTACGTCACCGTCGGTGGCAAGAACCTGACGGTGGGCCCGGGCGGCGACCCGGGCAAGGCCGGCAACTTCCATGCGCCGGACCCGGCTGATGGTGCCAACACCAAGTCGAACATGAGCCTGCTGACAGGCCTGGAACGCACCTCGGTGTTCGCCAACGGTGGCTTCTCGATCACCGACAACCTGCGCATCGTCGCCGACGCGTTGTACAGCAAGCGCGAGTCGACCAAGCACCTGGCCGGTTACCCGTACTCGGTCAGCGCCGCGCAGGCCCGCAATGGCAGCCGTGCCGCCCTGTCCAAGGACAGCGCGTTCAACCTGTGGGGCCAGGATGCGCTGTTCGCGCACCGTACCGAGGAACTGCCGCGCGGCACCGAGAACAACCTGGAAACCAAGCGCGCCAGCATTGGTCTGGAAGGCAGCTTCGAAACCGGTTCGCGGTACTGGGACTGGAACGTCAACTACATGTACAACCGCAACGAAGGCGAGCGCATCGGTACCGGCAGCATGTACCAGCCGCACGTCAACCTGGCCGTCGGCCCGTCCTTCATGGACGGCAACGTGGCCCGCTGCGGTGCGCCGGGCGCGGTGATCGCCGGCTGCGTGCCGTGGAACCCGGCCGCCCCGATGGGTTACACCGGCCCCGGCTCGCTGAGCAACCAGGACGTGCAGGACTACCTGTTCACCCGCTTCGTCGACAAGATGCAGAGCACCACCAAGGTCGCCAGCGGCAACATCTCCGGCTCGCTGTTCACCCTGCCGGCCGGCGACATCCTGGCCGCGATGGGCTTCGAGCACCGCAGCGAAGAAGCCAGCTACACTCCAGACACGATGGTGCAGAAGGGCGAGATCGCCGGCACCAGCGGCCAGCCGACCCGCGGCAACTACTCGCTCAACGAGGTCTACCTGGAGCTGCAGGTGCCGCTGCTGGCCGACCTGCCGTTCGCCCGCGAACTGTCGCTGGACATGGCCGGCCGCTACTCGGACTACAACAACTTCGGTTCGACCACCAACAGCAAGTTCGGCCTGAAGTGGAAGCCGATCGACAGCCTGCTGGTGCGCGCCACCTACGGCACCGGCTTCCGTGCGCCGACCGTGGATGACCTGTACGGCGGCACCGTCAGCAGCCGCGACTCGTTCACCGATCCGTGCGATACCTCCTTCGGTACCGCCGCCACCAGCCCGACCGTCGCTGCCCGCTGCCAGGCGCTGAAGGTGCCGGCCAACTTCCGCCAGCTCAACAGCGATGGCAGCGTGGCCACCAAGCCCGGCCAGCAGGCCACCACCGATTTCAGTTCGGGTTCCAACCCAGGCCTGAAGCCGGAAACCGCCAAGACCTGGACCGTCGGCCTGGTCTACAGCCCGGACTTCGTGCAGGGCCTGGACGTCAGCCTGGACTGGTGGAAGATCCGCATCGACAACGCCATCGTCGGTGAGTCGGCCACCAACATCCTGGAACAGTGCTACGTGCAGGGTTCGGATGCCGCCTGCGGCCGCTTCACCCGTGGCAGCAACGGCCAGGTCAACTCGCTGGACCGCTCGCTGGTCAACGCGGGCTACCGCGAAACCGCCGGCTATGACATCAACGTGCGCTACCGCCTGCCGGAAACCGCGTTCGGCAAGTTCGCCGTCAACTGGAACACCACGTACACCGACTACCTGGAGCAGCGCAACGACAGCGCCGCGACCACCCCGGTGGAACAGCGTACCGGTTGGGCCGGCGACTTCCGCGTGCGCTCCACCTTCAACCTGGATTGGCAGTATGGCGACCTCGGCATCGGCTGGACCGCGCGCTACTACTCCAGCATGAAGGAGAAGTGCTCGTACATGGATGAGTGCAACCTGCCGGGCTTCAACTCGTCGTACACCAGCGCGTCGCCGACCAACAAGGTGGGCTCCAACACCTTCCACGACCTGCAGGTGCGTTACAGCCTGCCGTGGGATGGCACCGTGTCGCTGGGCGTGAACAACGTGTTCAACCACCAGGGTCCGATCATGTACAGCCAGCCGAACAGCAGCTTCACCTACTACGGTGGCTTCGACATCGGCCGCTTCATGTACATGAAGTACCAGCAGCGCTTCTAAGCCTGCAACCGCCTTCCCGCCACGGCCATCCCTCTCTCCTGGCCGTGGACGGAAGCAGAACGGCGCCCCTCGGGGCGCCGTTCTTTTTTGGGTGGAAGCGGGTCGGATCCCTTCGCCCTGCGAAGGGCTCTGCCCCCCCCCCGCGACGGATAGAACAGGGTCAGAGCCCTCCGCGTTGCGGAGGGATCCGACCCCGCAGCCCCGCCGGCGCTAGCGCTTGGCGCGCATCGTGCGGATGTTGTCGCCGACGAACAGGATCAGGCCGGCCCAGATCGCGGCAAAGCCGATCGCCTTGGCGGTATCGAACGCTTCGTGGAAGAAGAACACGCCCAGCAGCAGCTGCAGGCTCGGTGCGATGTACTGCAGGATGCCGACCAGCGACAGCGGAATGCGCTTCACTCCGTAGGCAAAGCCGATCAGCGGTACGGCGGTGACTGCGCCACCGAAGATCAGCAGCAGGTCGTTGCGCCAGCCCCAGCCATGGAAGAACGCACCGCCATGGCCGTTTTCCGCCCAGATCGCGAAGGCCAGCGCCGGCAGGAACAGGTACATGCTTTCCACGCCCAGGCCGGCCACCGGGTCGACCGAGACCAGCTTGCGCAACAGCCCATACAGGCCGAACGAACAAGCCAGGCCGAGCGCGATCCACGGCGGTGTGCCGGCGTCGATGGTCAGCCAGGCCACGCCCACCGCCGCCATCGCCACCGCCACCCATTGCAGGCGGCGCAGGCGTTCCTTCAGCACCAGCACGCCCAGCAGCACGTTCACCAGCGGGTTGATGAAGTAGCCCAGGCTGGTCTCGATGACATGGCCGGCGTTGACCGCCCAGATGTACAGGCCCCAGTTGAAGGCGATGGTCAGGCTCGACACCAGCAGGATCGGCAGCGCGCGCGGCTGCGCGGCGATCTTCTGCCACCAGCCCAGGCGCGAGCTGATCAGCAGCCAGCCCAGCACCAGCACGGTGCTCCAGATGATGCGGTGGGCGATGATCTGGAACGAAGGCACCTCGTTGAGCAGGTGCCAGTACACCGGCACCAGGCCCCAGATCACGAAGGTGGACGCGGTGACCAGCAGGCCCCGGCGCTGTTCTTTCTCGTCCATGCTCATCTCTTTCGCGTCCTTGCCATCGTCAGTACCACCACACCCAGGAGAATCACCGCCATCGCCAGCAGGTCGCGCCAGCCGAAGCGTTCACCGTTGAGCAGCGCGCCGAGCAGCACCGCGATCACCGGGTTGACGTACGCATAGCTGCCGGCCAGCGCCGGACGCACGTTCTGCAGCAGCCACACGTAGGCAGTGAACGCGACGATGGAGCCGAACACGCACAGGTACGCCATCGCCAGCAGGCCACCGGTATCGGGCAGCGTGCTCGGGCGCTCGCCGACCGCCAGGCCGATCAGCACCAGCAGCACGCCACCGCAGATCATCTGCCCGGCCGCGGTCATGAACGGGCCCGGCAGGTCCAGCCCGCGTGCCCACACCGAACCGAAGGCCCAGCCGATCGGCGCGATCAGCAGCAGCACCAGCCCGGTCGGCGAGGCGGTCAGGCTGCTGCCGGCATTGAGCCAGACCACACCGAGGAAGCCGATGGCGATGCCCAGCCACTCACCGCGGCTGGCATGCTGCCCGCGCAGCGCCGAGAACAGCGCCATCCACAGCGGCACCGAGGCCACCGCGGTGGCGGCCAGGCCCGAGGAGACCTCGCGCTCGGCCAGCACCACCATGCCGTTGCCCAGCACCAGCATGGTCACGCCCATGATGACCAGGTTGCGCCATTGCCGCAGGGTTGGGTTCGGCAGCTTCCAGAACAGGCGCAGCGCCAGGAACATCAGGCCGCCGGCAATGATGAAGCGGCTGCCGGAGACCATCGTCAGCGGCAGTGCGCCGCCGTGCAGGGCCTTGGCGATGCCCAGGTAGGTCGAGCCCCAGACCACATAGACCAGCAGCAGTGCCAGCGCGACAAGGCCACCCCGGGGGGCAGCCGCAGACGAAGAGGGGGGAGCCGACATGACACACCAGGGAGCCGGGGGAAGGCGGATTCTAGGACGTTTTGAGTATGGTCCGGGACCCCATGCGGTGGCACGCTGTCATCCATCCATGCACCCTGCTCTGGTCTGCTACCCCGTGTTGACGGTCGATGCAGTACCAAGAGGGCTGCCCGGCCGCGCCGCCCCAAGGCCGGGCGCCGTTTTCCCTGCGCACGGACGCGCCGCATCGAGGATTCCCACCCAGATGAGCACCACGCCCCAACCTGCTGTCCCCGCGAACGACCGCGCCGCCCTGCGGCGGTCGATCTCCAACACCCTCAAAGGCTCCGCCGGCAACCTGGTGGAGTGGTACGACGTCTACGTGTACTCGGTGTTCGCCGTGTACTTCGAATCGCAGTTCTTCTCGCCCGACGACAAGAACTCCACGATGTACGTGTGGGCGATCTTCGCCGCGACCTTCCTGATGCGCCCGATCGGCGCCTGGTTCTTCGGCCGCTTCGCCGACCGCCATGGCCGCCGCCTGGCGCTGACCGTCTCGGTCACGTTGATGGCGCTGTGCTCGTTCCTGATCGCCATCACCCCCACCGCCGCCAGCATCGGCATCTGGGCCGCGGTCATCCTGCTGTTCGCACGGCTGCTGCAGGGCTTCGCCACCGGTGGCGAGTACGGCGCCAGCGCCACCTACATGTCCGAAGCCGCCATTCCCGGCCGCCGCGGCTTCCTGTCGTCCTTCCACTACGTCACCCTGGTTGGCGGCCACGTGCTGGCCCAGCTGACCCTGCTGCTGATGCTGACCTTCTGGGGCAAGCCGGAAATCTCCGAGTGGGGCTGGCGCATCGCCTTCGGCATCGGCGGCATCGCCGCGGTGGTGGTGTTCTGGCTGCGCCGTGGCATGGACGAGTCGCTGTCGGAGTCGTCCATCGAGGCCGCGCGCGAGGGCAAGGCGCAGAAGTCCGGTTCGATGTACGAGCTGTTCGTGCACCAGTGGCGACCGCTGCTGCTGTGCTTCCTGATCACCGCCGGCGGCACCGTGGCCTTCTACACCTACTCGGTGAACGGCCCGAAGATGATCCAGAGCGCCTTCGCCGGCAACGACCCGATGACCGGCACCCTGATCAACCTGGGCGTGCTGGCCTTCCTGATGGTGCTGCAGCCGGTCGGTGGCTGGCTGTCGGACATCATCGGCCGCAAGACCCTGCTGGTGTTCTTCGGCGTCGGCGGCGTGCTGTACAGCTGGTACCTGATCACCCAGCTGCCGCACCAGCACGACGCCACTCTGGCCTTCCTGACCCTGGCACTGGCCTTCGTCATCCTCACCGGCTACACCTCCATCAATGCGGTGGTAAAGGCCGAACTGTTCCCCACCCATGTGCGTGCACTGGGCGTGGGCCTGGGCTATGCGCTGGCCAACTCGCTGTTCGGCGGCACCGCCCCGCTGCTGTACCAGGGCGCGCTGAAGACCGGCCACGTCGATTGGTTCGCCCTCTACGTGACTGCCACGATCGCGGTATCGTTGGTGGTCTATGTGTTCTTCCTCACCAACAAGGGCCCGAACTGGCTCGACGGCACCCGCAAGTAAGCGCGTTGCCCTGATCGCGGCCACCGGTGCAATGCCGGTGGCCGCTGCGTCTCCCGCTCCTCCACTGATGTGGATCGCGGTGACGCTGGCCGCAGCCACGGCACTGGCCTGGCTGCTGCGCCGCCCCAGCGCACAGGCCGCATGGCCACGCATCGGCTTCGGGATCGCCCTGCTGCTGTTCTGCGCCGCACTGGCGCTGCAGCTGGCAGTGGACCTGGGCAGCGGCCACAGCTCGCTGCAACTGCGCCTGCATCGCGGCGTCAACGGCGGATCGCTGGTCGGCCTGCGCACGATGGTGGCGTGCTATCTGGCAGCGCTAGCCGCCAGCGGCTGGGGCGCCTGGAAGCTGCTGCGCCGGCGCTGACGAACACCCGGTCGTGCCGCCCGCTGGCCGACACCTCCACATTCTTTCGGTCGTGCCGGCCGCTGGCCGGCAACGCCACCTTCTTTCGGTAATGCCGGCCGCTGGCCGGCAACGCCACCTTCTTTCGGTAGTGCCGGCCGCTGGCCGGCAACCTCATGAACCTCCTGAAAGAGCAGGCAGTTGCCGGCCAGCGGCCGGCACTACCTCAGCGGCGGGCCGCTTCGCTCTTGTCGCGCGCGCCGCGGAACTCCGATTCCTTTTCCCACGTCGGCCAGCGGCGGCTGTTGGCCAGCTCCGCGCCCAGATCGTAGACCAGCAGGGTATCGGCAGCGTGGCCGCTCGGGTCCCAGCGCGGCGTCCAGGCATCGCAGGCCTGGTGGTAGCAATCGGCGAAGTACTTCTCGCGCAGCGCGCGGCCGGCTTCAACCCCACCGTCCAGCTTGTCCAGGCCCGGGCCGATGGTGATTGCCGGCACGCCCAGGCGGGCGAAGGCGAAGTGGTCAGCGCGGTAGAAGAAGCCCGCTTCCAGGTTCGGGTCCGGGCTGTAGCTGCGGCCACGGGCCTTGGCCACGCGTTCCAGGTCGCCTTCCAGCGAGACCCGGCCTTTGCCCCACGACGCGATGTCGCGGGTCGGGCCATCCGGGCTGAACATCTCGATGTTCAGCACCGCGGCGGTCTTGTCCAGCGGCGCCAGCGGGTGCGCGGCGTAGTAGCTGGCGCCCAGCAGGCCCTTCTCTTCGGCGGTCAGCGCCACGAAGTACAGCGTGCGCTGCGGCTGCGGGCCGGCGGCGAACACCCGGCCCAGTTCCAGCACCGTGGCCACGCCGGTGGCGTTGTCGATCGCACCGCGGCGGATGCGGTCGCCCTTGGCGTCGGGCTGGCCGATACCGAAGGCATCCCAGTGCGCAGAGAAGATCACCGCCTCGTCGCCATGCTCGCCACCGGGCAGCTTGGCCACCACGTTGCGGGTCACCACCTGCTCGCGCTTCAGCGCGAAGTCCACGCTCAGCTTGGCGTTGTCCAGTGCCACCGGGCGGAAGTCGGCGCGCATCGCCTTGCGCTTCTCCGCATCAAAGTCCAGGCCGGCGTCGGCGAAGATCGCCTCGGCCAGCTCGCGCTGCATCCAGCCACGCAGCGGCGTGTGCTGCGCCATCGCCTCGTCCTGGCCGCGCTCGATGTCGAACAGCGGCGATGTGCCCGAGCTCTTCACCGTGGCCCAGCCGTAGGCGGCCGGCGCGGTCTCGTGCACGATCAGCACGCCTTCGGCGCCACGGCGTGCGGCTTCCTCGAACTTGTAGGTCCAGCGGCCGTAGTAGGTCACCGCCTTGCCGTCGAATGCGCCCGGCGCATCGGCCTCGAAATCAGCATCGTTGATCAGCACCACGGCGATCTTGCCGTGCAGGTCCACGTCCTTGTAGTCGTTCCACTGGCGTTCCGGCGCATCGATGCCATAGCCGACGAACACCAGCGGCGCATTCCTGATCTGCACGCGCTTGCGCGGCTGCAGGCTCTGCAGGGTCACGTCCACGCCATTGGCCAGCGCACGCTTGCCCTGCTTCAGCGACAGGCTGGCCTTGGCCGGGCCGTCCAGCTGCGCGCGCACCAACGGGACCGGCTGCACCCAGCTGCCATCCACGCCGCCGGGCTGCAGGCCGTAGCTGCGGAACTGCTCGATCAGGTACTGCACCGTGCGCTCTTCACCCTCGGTGGCCGGCGCGCGGCCCTCGAATTCATCCGACGCCAGAACGCGCACATGGCGCGACAGCGCCTGCGGATCGATGCCGCCACCCGGCAGGTCGTTGGCCGCATGGGCAAGGCCACCGACGAACAGGCAGGACGACAGCAGCAACACGCGCATCGGATTCACGGCAGTACCACGGCTAGCTTGGAAGTCACCAGAGTGTAACGTGGTCGTGACATCACGGCGCGGCTTGGGCCCGCGTCATCCACGCAGGGCGTGGATCTACCTGCTGATGCGATCCAGCCAGCAGGCCAGGCCCTGTGCATTGAGCTCGATATCCATCGCCAGCACGGTGGTCACTGCCGCATCGTCCAGCGCACAGCCATGCAGCTGTGCACGTTCCAGATACAGCGCCTGCAACGCGGCCAACAGGCAACGATGGCGGTCCGGTCGACCGTCGCACTGGCGGCCAATGGCAGCCATCGCATCGATCTGCTCGAACAGGTCGCCGGCCAGTTTCTCCACCTGTTCCACACGACCGTAGTGGGTCAGGTACATCGCCTGCGGGCCGTAGCCCAGCATGCGCTGGATCGAGGCCTTCATCGCCTCCGGGTCGAACTGCACCGGCGAGGAGGTCGGGAAGATGAAAGCGCCCTGCGCGCTGTCCAGCTCGCGGTAGGAGATACCGAAGGTATCGCCGGTGAACCAGCTGCGGCTGCGCGCATCCCACACGCAATAATGGTGCAGCGCGTGACCCGGCGTGTGCAGCAGCACCAGCTCGCGGCCGGCCAGATGGATGCGGTGGCCGTCTTCGGCCACCACCACGCGCGACTCCGGAATCGCCTCGATGCGGCCATAGCTGCGCGCGATCTCGTCGGCGCCATACACCGCCGTGGCACCGGCGATCAGCCGGGTCGGGTCGATCATGTGCGGCGCACCGCGCGGGTGCAGCACCGCCTTTGCGTTGGGCAGCTGCTGCATCAGCAGGCCGGCGCCGCCGGCGTGGTCCAGGTGCACGTGCGTGAGCAGCAACCAGTCCACCGCTTCCACGCCCAGGCCGGCATCCGCCAGCGCCTGCAGCATCGCCGGCACCGACAGGCCGGTGCCGCAGTCGACAAACGCGGCGCGGCCGTTTTCAACGATCAGGTAAGCCGCGTCGAAGTCCGGGCGCTGGAAGCCGGTATCGATGGTGTGGATGCTGGGGTCGGCGGTCATCGGCACGCACCTGGCAGGATCGGGAACAGACGCCCATGGTAGGCGCGCAGGCGGCCCGGGTTCGATGCGGCTTTGGTCGGGTAGTGCCGGCCGCTGGCCGGCAAACCTCGGCGCAGCCCGTTGAATGCAGTTGCCGGCCAGCGGCCGGCACTACCGGTCCAGCCAGCGCGGTCGCAGCAGCAACGCCAGCACCAGCACCGCCAGGAACGCGCCGTAGGCGTACAGCACCGCCAGCACCTGCGGCCAGATCGGGCCGGCGCCGGGTTGCACCACGCCGATGCGGTAGCCCCACAGCATCGACACGATGCTCAGCGCGAACGCCAGTACCAGGGTGGTGCCATCGAACAGGCGCCGCCGCGCGCTACGCGGCTGGCGCGGGAACAGCCAGTACAGGCTGCCCAGCAGCAGGAACCAGGGCAGGAACAGCAGCAGCGACAACCAGGCCATCGCAGACTCCATGTCATCGCGCCGGCGGCGCGTGGACATCATGCCATGGCTGCTGTGCCACGGTCGTGCCGGCGGGGGGCTTCCCTGTAGAGCCGAGCCCATGCTCGGCTGCTTTGCTACCCAGCCGAGCACGGGCTCGGCTCTACAGGGGCGGAGCAAAGTCGAGCATGGCTCGACTCTACAAAGGGCAGGCAGGCCCGGCGATCAGGCCGCTTCGCGCAGCACGGCCAGCGCGGCCAGCACGGCGTCCACCTCGGCGTCCAGCTTGAACAGCTCGCTCTGCAGCTGGTCGCCCTGCTCGGCCTGCTTGATCACGGCAATCAGCTGGCCGGCATCACGCGGCGAATCGAAGCCTTCGCTCTGGATCAGCAGCGTGCCGTCGCCGGCGGTCAGCTTGAAGTAGAACCGGCCGTCCTTCTCGCGGTACTGCTTGAACTGCGGCGGCGCCACGCGGGCCACGCCGGCATCTTCGCTGGCGATGTTGCCCGCCGTGGACAGGTCGCGCAGGCCCACGGCGTGGCGCAGTTCTTCCAGCAGCGGTGCCGCCAACTGCTCGCGCAGCTGCTGCCCACGGCGCTTGAGCAGCGCTTCGATCTTCTCCGGCTCGGCCATCAGCGCGTTGTAGCGCTCGCGCAGCGGCGACAGTTCACTGTCGATGCGCTCGAACAACTGCTGCTTGGCGTCGCCCCAGCTGATGCCGGCAGCGAACGCCTTGGCGAATTCCGCGGTCTGTTCCGGCGTGGCGAACGCCTGGTACATCTGGAACAGCGCCGAGCCTTCGGTGTCCTTCGGCTCACCCGGTGCGCGCGAGTCGGTCAGGATCGAAAACACCAGCTTCTTCAGCTCCTCGCGCGGCACGAACAGCGGAATGGTGTTGTGGTAGCTCTTGCTCATCTTGCGGCCATCCAGGCCGGCCAGCGTCGCCACCTGCTCATCGATCACCACGTCCGGCAGCGGGAAGTACTCCTTGCCGTACACGTGGTTGAAGCGCTGGGCGAAATCGCGCGCCATCTCGATGTGCTGGATCTGGTCACGGCCCACCGGTACCTGGTTGGCCTTGAAGATCAGGATGTCGGCGGCCATCAGCACCGGGTACATGAACAGGCCGGCGCTGACGCCTGCGTCCTCGTCCACGCCTTCCTCGCGGTTCTTGTCCACTGCCGCCTTGTAGGCGTGCGCCCGGTTGAGGATGCCCTTGCTGGCGATGGCGGTCAGGAACCACATCAGCTCGGTGGTCTCGCGGATGTCGCTCTGGCGGTAGAACCACACATGCTCCGGGTCCAGGCCGCAGGCCAGCCAGCTGGCCGCGATCTCCAGGGTCGCGCGCTGGGTGCGCTGCGGGTCCTGCGACTTGATCAGGCTGTGCAGGTCGGCCAGGAAGAAGAAGCTCTCGATCCCCGGCGCGCGGCTGGCGGCGATGGCCGGACGGATGGCGCCAACGTAGTTGCCCAGGTGGGGCGTGCCGGAGGGGGTGATGCCGGTAAGGACTCGGGTCGTCATGACTGCGTGGGGTAACCTTCGATGAACGGGGCCAGTTTACCTTGCACGCCACCAACCCCGTCAGGGCCTGCGGCGCGTTCATTCACCCAACCCCGCTGGAGACGCCCGATGAAACGCCTGCTGCCCCTGCTGCTGATCCTGCCCCTGGCCGGCTTCCGCCCGGCGCCACCTCCGCCACCGGCCTACGAAGGCGGCCCGGTGCGCATGACCCTGGTCGACCGCGACCGTGGCACCGAACTGCGCAGCTACCCCGCCGAGGGCCAGCGCTGGGTGGCCGGCGAGCGCGGCCACCGCTACGCCGTGCGCCTGTACAACGACAGCCCGCGCCGGGTGCTGGTGGTGCTGTCGGTGGACGGCGTCAACGCCATCTCCGGCGAGGATGCCGATCCCTCGCAGACCGGCTACGTGCTCAACCCCGGCCAGCGCGCCGACATCACCGGCTGGCGCAAGAGCCAGGACGAAGTGGCGCAGTTCGTGTTCAGCAGCCCCAGCGGCAGCTATGCCAGCCGCACCGGCCGCCCGGACAACATCGGCGTTGTGGGCGTGGCGGTGTTCGAAGAGGCACGTCGCTGGCGCCCTGAGCCGATCCTGCGCCGTGGCCTGCCGCTGCCGGCCCCGGCGGCCGAAGCGGCGGCCGATGCCAGTGCCAGTGCCAAAGCCAGCCGCATCGAAGGCTACGCCAGCAAGTCGCAGGCCCCAGCGCTGGGTACCGGCCACGGTGCGCGCGAGCAGTCCTCGGTGCGCGATACCGACTTCGAGCGCGCCAGCCGCAGCCCCGCACAGGTATTGCAGCTGCGCTACGACAGCGCCCGCAACCTGCGTGCGCGCGGCATCCTGGTGGATTCGCCCTCGCGCCTGCCGCGCGAACCGCAGGCGTTCCCCAACCGCTACGTGCCGGACCCGCCGGCGCGCTGATCGTCCCGCGCAGACAACACGACGCCCGCAACCTCACGGTGCGGGCGTCGTGTTGTGGGGGAAACCGAAGCGCTTACTTGTAGTCCGGATAGTCCTTGCTCACCGCGTCCTGGAACTCGCGCACTTCCTTCTCCGCGCGGTCCTTGGCCCAGCCATAACGTTCCTGCAGGCGGCCGGCCAGATACTCGGCATTGCCTTCGGCCACATCGAAGTCGTCGTTGGTCAGATCGCCCCACTTGGCCTGGGCCTTGCCCTTCAGCTGCGACCACTTGCCGGAAATGATGTCTTTGTTCATTGCTGGGAGTCCTTGGTTGCAACGGCGTTCTTACCGTGGCTCCAGCTTCGCGCAGCGGCTGTTGAGTACCGGTCAACCGGCAATGAAATACATGCTCACCTGCTTGAATGGTTCACTCCGCTTCGACAGCCACGCGGCAAACAGCGCGCACAAAAAAGGCCGGGAAGATTCCCGGCCTTTTCGCTTTCCAATCCGCGCCGGGCTCACTTGCCCTTGGCGGCGTCCTCAACTTTTTCACCGGCCTTCTGCACGTCCTTGCCGGCACCGGCAACGGTATTGCAACCGGCCAGCAGGGCCACCGAGAACATCGACAACAGCATCAGGGCAACTACGCGCTTCATGGGCTTCTCCTTGGGTTCGCCGCTACACCGCTTCATTCGCGGATGGGGTTCTGTCGCTCGGCGGGAGGGCACACTGCCACCGCCGCCGCGTGAAGTGCAATCTGGCGGCAGCGGCGTGGAGCGGGTGTGAACGGATCGGCGATCCGTTCAGGCCAGGCCCTCAGTCGCGCATCAGGGTGGACTTGCCGAACAGGCTTTCGACCAGGTCCACGGCCAGTTCGGCGGTGGCATTCTGCTTGTCCAGCAAGGGGTTGAGCTCGACGATGTCCAGCGATCCCATGCGCCCGGTGTCGGCGATCATCTCCATCACCAGCTGCGCCTCGCGGTAGTTCACCCCACCCGGCACCGTGGTGCCCACGCCCGGTGCGATGCTCGGGTCGAGGAAGTCCACATCGAAGCTGACATGCAGGTGGGTGTTCTCATCGATGCCGGCCAGCGCTGCCTCCACCGCGCGCTTCATGCCGTTCTCATCGATGTAGCGCATGTCGTACACATCCACCTTGTGGGTCTTGATCAGGCGCTTCTCCTCAGGGTCCACCGAGCGGATGCCGATCTGGTGCATCTGCGCCGGGGTGATCGCCGGTGCGCTGCCGCCCAGGTGGGTCAGCGCCTCCGGGCCGAGGCCGCACAGGCAGGCCACCGGCATGCCGTGGATGTTGCCCGACGGGGTGACATCGCTGGTGTTGAAATCCGAGTGCGCATCCAGCCACAGCACGCGCAGGGTCTTGCCCTGCTCGCGGCACCAGCGCGCGACGGCGGTGATCGAACCGATCCCCAGGCAGTGGTCGCCGCCGAGCATGATGGGCATGCGGCCGGCCTGCAGCTCGGCGTAGCTGGCTTCCATCAGTGCATGGTTCCACGCCACCACTTCATCCAGATGGCGGTAGCCTTCCACCGGCACGGTCCACGGGTTGCGCGGGCCATCCAGATTGCCCACGTCACGCACGTCCACACCACGCGCTTCCAGCGCCTCCGGCAGGCCCGCCACGCGCAGCGCCTCCGGCCCCAGCCGTGCACCGCGATGGCCCGCACCGACGTCGGTGGGAACGCCAATCAGGGATACGGAGATGGGATGGGCCATGGGTGCCTCCTGCGGTGGGGAAAAAGAAGCACAGTCTAGCCAGAGCTGTGTGACACCACTCGCGGCGGTGCAGCAGGGCAATGCCCGGATCGCCGCGAGCACAAAGGCGCCCCCGTCAGGCATTCCAGCGCTGAGCGGTCAGGAACCCGCCCTTCCTTGATCCACTTCACACCCGAGTCGGCATCGCCTCTTACCCACGGCGGTCCTTGTGTCCACCCTGCGTCGGCACCCGGACGGTGCGGCTTCATTTCCCCAACCCTGGAGAACGACGCGCATGAAACATGCACTCAATGGATTTGCGGTACTGGCAATTGCCCTGGGCGGACTGTTTCCGGCAGCTGCCAATGCCTCCTCGCAACGCATCACGCATACGGTGACCACCGACGCGTATCCCATGCAGACGGCGAGCGCACGCCAGGTGCTCGACTGGGTGGCGCAGCGGGTAAAGCCGTCGTTCGCCCCACAGGGCTACGGCAACGTACAGGTGGAACGGCGTGCGTTCTCCGTAGGGCGCGCGTCTGCACGCTCGGATGAATCGATTCCCGGCAAGCTGCCGGAGCAGGGCATTCCCGGTGAGATCTACCGGGTGGAGAACCTGCTTCCCGACGGCTCCCTGCAGACGTGGGAATTCACCTGGGTGGAACCCTCGTCCGGCCATGGCGGCGGCTGGGATGTCACCGGGTACACCTACAAGAAGGGAAATGACCCGGTAAACCAGCAGTAGCGGGACGCTGCCCTGCCCCGCCCCAGGCACGACGCCGCGGAATCTCGGCAAATCGGCGTCAGGCGCGCGACAAGCAGGCCCCCGAACAATCGCGAGGACCTGCTGCAGCCTGTGGCTTGACGACCGATCAGGAACGAATCGGTACCGATAGCGGCATTCGGGAGGGGTAGAATCCGTCCATGATCTTCATACTCCGACTAGCACGACTGGCCGCCGTTTCGCCCCTCCTTGTCGCCTGCTCTGCGCCCGTCACTACTGCAGATGCTGCGGCTCCGGTTGATGCGACAACGAAGCAGATCCTCATCGAGGAATATGGCGACTCCACGACCGTAGGCTACACCGCCACGCCTTCCGGAACGATCATCGCCGCGATGAATCAGCCCAACACACTGCAGCGTTTGCTGCGGACAGAGTACGGTGATCGTGTCGTTGTGAAGAACGAAGGGATTGGCGGAATTCAATCCTCAGATGCGCTGAACGGGACCGACGGAATTCACCAGTCGTGGGAGTCTGTCATGGCGAAATCCCATGCCCAGATCGTGACTCTGAACTTTGGGCTTGGCGATGCCTATCTGTTCTCCCGTCCAGAGTCTGGGAAGATCTCCGCATCACCACAGGAATACAAGCGCGTGATGGGCGAGCTGGTTCGTATTGCAAGAGAACATGGCAAAACCGTGGTGATCTACGAGCCCAATCCATCGTGCCACCCCGCCCGAGAAACAGGGATGCCGTACTACGTGATGCATCTCGATCAGTTGGGCCACGAGATGAACATACCAATGGCTTCCCAATTCTGGGCATTGCTTGCCACGCCCAATTGGCGAGAGCTGCTGTCTGACTGTACACACCCTACTCCCGAGCTCTACCAGCTGAAAGGTGAGAACGCGTACAAGGTGCTTCGACCAATCGTGAAGCAGATCATCGACGCCAGCTGACATCCTGTGCAATCGGAGAATGCTGTAAGTCCCAGGTTTCAACCGAACCTGAGCGCAACCTCCGTCAAGTCCACAATGAAGATAGCGGTGGTTCGCGGCCCCATCGTTACGCCGCCGACCGGGAACGTGTTGGGGGTTACGACGACGTACAGGTGGAACGGCGCGCGTTCTCCGTAGGGCGCGCGTCTGCACGCTCGGATGAATCGATTCCCGGCAAGCTGCCGGAGCAGGGCATTCCCGGTGAGATCTACCGGGTGGAGAACCTGCTTCCCGACGGCTCCCTGCAGACGTGGGAATTCACCTGGGTGGAACCCTCGTCCGGCCATGGCGGCGGCTGGGATGTCACCGGGTACACCTACAAGAAGGGCAATGACCCGGTAAACCTGCGCTGACCTCCGTCCTGGCGTGCCGCAGCGGTGCAGCAGTGAAACGGCATGGCATGATGCCGCACGGACCTGCCGCCTTTCATGGAAGATTGTGATGTCGCCCTTTATCAACACCGCCTGGCCACGCTTCTTCATCGTCGCGCTGCCCATCGCTTTTTTTGCGGTTCTGTTGAACAGCTTGATCGATGCGTCGCCGAACGGCTGGCTGATGCAGGCGGCACTGCTGCTGACGCCATTCTCGCTTCTGCTGTTCTTGGCGTTCGGTTGGCAGCGTCTGCGCAAGGCGCACGCTGAGTATCCGATTCTGACAAGCGAACTGGACCGTATGTTGGCGGCGTTGATCGGCAACGTTACGGTGGCCGCGCTGTGGTTCGGCCTGACCGTCATTGGTGTGTTCACCCTGATACTGCCATGGGTGCTGCTGCGAACATCAGGCGGCTGACGGAGGCCCCCGCCCACGGCGAACTCAACCGCCGCGGCGACGAACCGGCGTCAGGCTCTGCACTTGGCCGTTGTTGCGCATCATGCACAGGAAGCGGCCATCGGGATAATCGATGATCAGTTCCTGGTAATCGCTGCCCACCGGCATCCGGGTCACCAGCGTGCCCTGCGCGCCCTTGCGCATATTGCAGGAGCCCAGCGCGGTATCACCCGCCGGCGCGCTGTACGCCACTTTGGACACATTGCGGAACACCGCCCGGCACCCGCCGTTCACCCATACCGAGTGCCGCGACAGGCCCCAGTTCTGCCCTTGTTCGCAGCGGGTGTGGCTCAGCTGGCGCACCATCTCCACGTTGCCGCGCGTATCCATGTCGCACGACACCTGCTGCTGGTCGGTGGATTCGCAGGTCACCTCGCGTGGCAGCGCCGCATCGTTGTCGTCATCGTGGTGGCGGCGGTCGCGATGCTCTGCCGGCGCGGGCGTTCCGCTGGCACTGACCTGGCAGATGCCATTGGCGCCGCCACGGCCGGTGTAGCTGATCTGCGGCGTGCCGTCCTCGTTGCTGCTGATCGACAGCGTGATGCCACTGTTGGCATCGCGTGCTTCGAAATAGCGGTCGTTGAAGCGCTTCAGCGCGGCCTCGCGGCCCTGCACGTAGACCGGCCCACCATCGTCGGCGTGCACATCGATGCCGCCCGGGCAGCTGGCGTTGAAGAACGGCACTGCGGCCATGGCCGGGGCCACGAAGGCGGTGGACAACAGTGCGACGGTGAGCGACAAGGCATGGCGACGCATGTGCGGATCCCGAAGGGGCCCAGGATGGGCGTGTGGCGGCAGTATGCGGCGGAGCGTTGCGGGCTGTCCGTGAGGAATATCAATTTCCGGGTAGCGCGCGTGGGGATTCATGTCTGGTAGGGTGTTCTGGAAGCCCTGCCGGGGAAGTTAAGCCAGCTTTACTTCCTGGGTCATGAAAGGCCGTGCGACAGCAATGACGCACCAGGATTCATCGTTGGTTGCAGCCCCGCGCGAAATGTCGCTTCTGGCATTGCGATGCTCGAAACGGGCCAATCGCGATAATTCATTTTTCCTTTCAGATCACCCGATGTCATCGAAACAAACGACTGGCAGGCGGTGATTTCACGTGCGCATGATGAATCGCCACCTGCAAGGGTGGCCGGGACTTCCAAGCCCGTTTAATCGAAGCTGTATACGCTTGCCAGCCGGCGCCGTCTTCCCAGAGCGGCGCCGGCTGGCAATCCGTTCGCCGATCGACGGCGGGCGGTGCGTGGGGGCCCCGTGCCCACCGGCTCATCGATTTCCGGTCTTGGAAGCCACGCATCGCCCGCCACCCTCTTCGGGTGGCACCTCTGTTGCCGACGAGGACGCCCGCATGCCCAAGATCCATCACCCGTACCTGACCGCCACCCTGGGCGAGGCCGCGCTGCGCCTGCCACCCGAACTGGCGCAGCCGTTGGAAGCCGCTTTCGCTGCCGCCAACGAGGCGCCCGCGCCAATCAACCTGCCCGGCTGCCTGCAGCGCATCCAGGCCGGGGACACCGCCGATGGACAGCCGTGGACGGGGCCCGCCAGCACACCCGGCCAGGCCGTGGCCGCCGCACGCCGGGATCGCGCTGCGGTGGGTCTGGTGTCGCTGTTGGAGCTATATCACGCCGCCGAACGCGTGCGCGTGGACGGGGAAGAGAAAGACGATATCGGCGACGGTGTGCGCGAGGGGCTGATGCTGGCCTGCCGGGGGCTGGCGGAGTATGTGGCGCTGCAGGTGGGTGGGGCTCAGTAATGCAGAACATTGAGATCCCCAATGCACAGGTTCACAACGTCACTGCCCAGGCTAGCGAATCAGGCAGACCCGCTGCTGGAATGAGCACACCCTATCCAAACCTGAAGCCTGTTCTCGTTGAGCTGCGGCTGGACGAAGTGGATTCGCGCGGCGGCGCTGTTGCCGAGATGATCGCCTCCACCGCGCGCCCCATGGCGCTTTCGATAAGCCCTGAACTTATATGGTACGGCTTCGTCTTGAATGACTGCGGCATCACCCGGATCACGCCGGGAACGCGGGCACACTGCACGATCTCATTCATCAACCACGACGGTGCGAAAGAGGTATTCCCCTGTGGCACGGTGGCCGCCTTCGGAGACGGATCCTCGACAAAGGGGTTGATCCGCATCATCCGGTTTGATTGAACCTGTTCGCGCCAGACTTTCTGAGATGGCCAAGCTTGAGCGAAATGCCCTGATGCTTTACACAGCTCTGGCGTGCAATCGCACACCAAGTGCCCGGGTCACCTTCAGGATGGTCGAAAAATCGGGGCTGCGCTCGCCGGACAGTGCGCGATACAGGCTCTCCCGCGACAGACCCGCCGCACGTGCGACCTTGCTCATCCCTTGGGCACGGGCGATATCGCCCAGCGCCTTAGCGATGAATGCCGAATCGCCGTCGCTTTCGTCGATGCAGGCGTCGAGATAGGCGGCCATTTCTTCGGGTGTCCGAAGATGTTCGGCCACATCAATTGCTTTGAGTTCGACTTTTTTCTTAGTGGCCATGATGGAACAGCTCCAGTACTTCGGTATTGATTCGTTTCGACTACAGCCGGTTCGACGCTCACAGGGCACGTGCAATCTCCTTGGCCGTCTCTATATCGCGCCGCTGCGAACCTTGTCGCCTCCAACCAGAAGAATCACCCACTGCCTGCCGCGCTGGGTGTAGTACAGGCGGTAGCCCGGCCCTGCATCGATACGCAGTTCGGAAATACCGTCCCCCAGATAGCGGTGATCACCCGGATGGCCTTCGGCGAGCCGACCGATGCGGGCCAAGATGCGAGCGCGTGCAGTTACGTCCTTGAGAGCGTCAATCCATGTCGCGAACTGACGGGTACGCTGGATCTTCATGGAAAAAATGTAGCCTACTGGCTACACATTTTCAACTACGAGAAACGCGCATCAACCACGAAGCACGCGCACAGGCAGGTGGGACGCGCCTCGTCAGGTGCAAGATGAGATAACAGCAAGGAAGGAAAAGAAGGGGAGAGACGCAGCAGGGAGCAGTGCTCGACCGATTACTGCGCCGCCGTGTCGAGCTGCACAACTGGAGTTTGATGGTGCCGCTTATCCGAATCGAACGGATGACCTACTGTTTACAAGACAGTTGCTCTACCAACTGAGCTAAAGCGGCATGGGTGGTGCACCGGCGGCAGTGCCGCGGTCCGGGGATTCTAGCGCAACCGCGTGCAGTCCAGCGACCGGCTCTGTGCCGCCCCGCTGCGCTGCTGGGCCTGGGCCGGCTGCGTGCCCGCCGCCAGTTGTCCTTCCAGCCACCATTGGCCGGCGTCGCCGCTGGCCACCAGGCGCGGCTGGAAGCCGGCGGCCTGCACCGCTGCCATGCGGCGCTCGGCGCCTTCGCGATTGCGGTACTGGCCCAGCGCCACGGCGTTGGCCTCCTCCCCCTGGCTGATGATGTAGTAGTCGCTCAGGCCGGCGGCGACGATACGTTTCACGGTGGCCTGCGCTTCATCACGGTTGGCGGCGGCCGGCAGCATCACCCGGTAACGGGCGCTGCCGCTGGCAGCGGGCTGTTCGCGCAGGCGCGCCTGGCTGAGCAGCGCGCCGGCCTTGCCTTGCGCAGTGGTCGCGGCGGCGCGGTCGGCGAACGGACCCAGCGCGACGCAGCGCGGCGGCTCGGCGGCCGCGGGCGGGGTTACGGGCTTTTCCGGTGCCGGAACGGGGGCAGGCGGTGTTGCCGGCTTGGCGGCGGCAGCAACCGGCGTAGCGTCAGCCGTCTGCGGCTTGGGAATTTCCGGCTTGGCCGGCACGGCCGGCGCGGGTGCGGGCGTCGCAGCCACTGCGGTCTTCGCGGCCGGTTCGCGCTCCATCAGCGGTGCGGTCGGGGCGGCGGCGGTGGCCTCGGCTGCGGCATTGGCATCCGCGCCACCGGGCACCCAGCGCAGCTCGGCCACACCAGCGGGTTGCGGCGGCGGCGCAGGCTTCTGCGGTGCATCGCGCAGCAGCCACCAGCAGGCGACGCCAAGATTGAGAACGGCCAGTACGACGATCAGGGCACGGGTCAGCATGCGCGGATACTAGCCTGCGGGCTGGTGCACCGCCCAGCGGGCGAGTCCATCCAGCACCAGCGAGGGGTGGTAGTCGGCACCCGGCAGCAACGGCATCAGTGCCGGTGCGCCGCCACCGTGCACCAGCAGCGAGGGCGCTACGCCCAGCAGCGCGTGCGCCTGCTGCGTACTGCGTTCAATCAGCGCCACCGCGGCGCCATCGCAACCGGAGGCCAACGCATCGGCGGTGTCGTTGGCGAACTCGCTGTAGTCGCCGCCAGTGGCCGGCAGCTGCACCGCACGGGCGTGCAATGCCTCGCGCATGGTGGTGGGCGATGCGGAAATGCGGCCACCGTGGTGCTGGCCGTCGGCGTCAAGCAGGTCAATCGTCAGTGCGGTGCCCACGCCGACCACCAGCACCGGGCGCTGCGCCTGGGCTGCGGCCAGCAGGGCCAGGAAGCGGTCGACGCCGAACTTTTCCGGCTTGGCATAGGCAATGCGGACGCCGGCGCATTCGGCGCTGGTTCGCACCACATGCACATGCTCGAAGCGGCGCTGCAGCTGGTCCAGCATGGCGCTGGTCAGCGACGGTGCGGCCACGCTGGCCACGAACGCGGTGCGGCCGCTGGGCAGGCTGTGCGGTGGCTGCCCGGCCATGCCTTCGGCGCCATGCGCCCAGGCCTGCACGTCACCGGCACGGTCACCCTGCAACGGCGCGAACTTGAAGCGCGAGTTGCCGAGGTCGAACAACCAATCGCTCATGCTGCCCTCACGCTGACTTCGCCGGCGTGCAGCAGGCGCTCCTGGCCATCGATGCGCACGCGCAATGCGCCGTCATCGGCCAGGCCAAGCGCGGTACCGTGCTGCCACTGCCCGTCCAGTTCCACCCGTACTTCGCGGCCGGCCAGCATGTCGAAGGCGGCGTAGCGCGGCAGGAACGGAGCGAGGCCTTCGCGATCGAATTCCTCCAGCGCCGGCAGCAGACGGGCCAGCACGGCGGCAACGACCACGTTGCGGTCCACCGGCTTCCCGGCCAGGGTGTCCAGGTCCACCCACGGCTGGCTGATCTGCTCGGCGAACGACGGCGGCATGTGCGTGTTGATGCCGATGCCGATCACCGCGCGCGCCGGGCCGGCGTATTCGCCACCGCCCTCTGCGAGCAGGCCGACCAGCTTGCGCTTGCCATCGACGATCAGGTCGTTCGGCCACTTCAGCTGTGCCTGGGCATAGCCCAGGTCGTGCAGCGCTTCAGCCACGGCGATGCCGGCCACCAGGCTCAGCCCGGCCAGGCGGCCGAGGCCACCGGAGTACAGGCGCAGCACCGACAGGTAGATATGCGCGGCCAGCGGCGAGGCCCAGGTGCGGCCACGACGGCCACGGCCACCGGTCTGGCGTTCGGCCAGCAGCACGCTGACCCCGCGCTGGGGCGCGCTGCACCGCAGCAATTCAGCGTTGGTGGAGTCCACCGTCCAGGCCACCTGCAGGTCGTGCAGCAGCGGCAGGACCCCGGCCGGCAGGCCACCACGGATCGCCGCCGGGTCCAGCAGGTCAACCGGGCGGGTCAGGCCATAGCCCTCGCCGGCACGGCCCTCGACATCCACACCGGCGGCCCTAAGCCCTTGAATACGCTTCCAAATAGCCGCACGGGTCTGGCCCAGCTCACGGGCCAGGGCGTCGCCGGACAGGCGACCGGCAGCGAGTTTGGCCAGCAATTGGCGATCGTCCACGGCAGCTTCCACGAAGTCAGGCAGGAATTATGCGGGAAAGCCGCCAGCGACGCCCGCCACGCTGGGTTCCGCGGGGGCTTCCAACGGGGCGCCGGGTTCGGGCTAGAATCGGGAACTCACCCTCCCTTAACGTGGATGTCGTCAATGCGCCGTTATGCCCATTGCCTGATCCTGCTGATGATGCCCTTCGCGGCGTCTGCGACGGCAGCGCTGGACGACAGCCGCGGCGCCTGCGTGTCCTCCAACGGTGATGCCGCCTCGCAGCGCGCGCCGACCGCGACTGCCTCGGCTGCGACCACCAAGCCGACACCGGTACGCCCTGCGGCCAGCAGTGCCACCAGCACCGGGGGCGGCGGCAGCGACGATGACGTGCTGCAGCGCATCCGTGCGCCGAAGTGGCACAGCTACCTGCCGGGAATGTTCCGCTGATCAAGTCGTTGCTGCAGTGGCTGCGGCCTACGCCGCGGCCGATCGACGATGCACTGTGGGAACATGCCTGCCGCCGCGCGGCCTGGCTGCACGGACTGGACGACGAACGCCGCGCGCGCCTGCGCGTACTGGCCACGCGCTTCCTGCACGAGAAGACCATCACCCCGATCGGTGAGCTGCAGCTGCAGGCCGGTGACGGCGTGCTGCTGGCCGCGCTGTGCTGCCTGCCGCTGCTGGCGTTCGGTGAGGTGGGGCTGGAGGGCTGGTCGCAGCTGATCGTCTACCCCGATGCCTTCCGCGTGCACCGCAGCCACATGGATGCGGCTGGCGTGCTGCACGAGTGGGATGACGAGCTGATCGGCGAGTCGTGGGACAGCGGTCCGTTGATCCTGTCCTGGGCCGATGTGCAGGCCGACCTGGCGGCGCCGCACGAGGGCTACTGCGTGGCGGTGCACGAGATGGTGCACAAGCTGGATGCGCTCGATGGTGCGATGGATGGTACGCCGCCGCTGCCGCGCGAATGGCAGCGCGAGTGGGCGGGCACGTTCCAGCGCGCCTACGACGCGTTCTGTGCGCAGGTGGACGCAGGCGAAGAGACGCTGATCGATCCGTATGCGGCCGAGGCGCCGGAAGAGTTCTTCGCGGTGGCCAGCGAGTACCACTTCTCGGCACCGGATCTGCTGCAGCAGGCGTTGCCGGAGGTGGCGGCGCAGCTGCGACGGTTCTACGGCGAGCCGCCCAGGATCGCAATGCGGTAGTGCCGGCCGCTGGCCGGCAACCTCATGATCTTCGATGGCATTGCTTGGTTGCCGGCCAGCGGCCAGCACTACCGATCAACGAGGCTTACGGCCCTGGCGGCAGGCGCACTTCGAAGCGGGCGCCGCCCAGTTCGGCCGAACGGCCCACGGTCAGTTCGCCGCGGTAATCCTTGATCAGGTCCTGCACGATCGACAGGCCGATGCCGTGGCCCTGCACGCGCTCGTCGCCACGCACGCCACGCTGCAGCACCTTGCCGATGTCGTCCGGGGCAATGCCCGGGCCGTCGTCATCCACCGCCAGCAGCAGGCCGGCGCGGCGCGCGTTCGGGGCCGGCAGCGGCTGCGCGGTCAGCAGCACGCGGCGGTTGGCCCACTTGAAGGCGTTCTCCAGCAGGTTGCCGAGCAGTTCCTGCAGGTCGCCCGGTTCGCCGTGGAAGCGTGCGGCCGGATCGATATCGAATTCGCACAGCACGCCCTTGGAAGCGTAGACCTTTTCCAGCCCACGCACGATTTCCTCGGCATTGGACTCGATCGGCAGCGGCGCGGAGAACAGCTTGTGGCCCGAGGAGGCCGCGCGCGCCAGCTGGTACGAAACCAGGTTGTTCATGCGCTGCAACTGCACGTCCAGTTCTTCGCGCAGCGCGCCGTCGCCGGCACCGCTGTCCATCTGCGTGCGCAACACGGCAATCGGCGTTTTCAGGCTGTGCGCCAGGTCGGCCAGGGTGTTGCGCTGGCGCTCGAGGTTCTCGCGCTCGCTTTCGATGAAGGCGTTGATGCTGTCGGTCAGCGGTTCCAGCTCGCGCGGGTGGCGCTCGCTCATGCGCTCGGTCTCGCCGCGCTGCACCTTGGTCAACTCGGTGATCACCCGGCGCAACGGGCGCAGGCTCCACTGCAGGATGACGGTCTGCAGCAGCAGCAGGATCAGGCCGATGCCGCCCAGGTAGAACCAGACGCGGCCACGGAACACGCGCAGCTGGGCACCCAGCGCGCGCGAGTCTTCCATCACATAGATGGTGTACGGGAATTCGGTGGCGGGGTCGGCATCGGCGCCCCACACCAGGCCCAGGCCATAGCGGTACACCGAGCCCTGGCTGCCGTCGATCTGGATCATCGGCAGCGGGCCTTCGAACACTTCCTGGCGCGGTGCCAGCAGGCCGCCGCCCACGGTGGGCAGCATCGGGCCTTCAGCGGACATCGAATTGCCCTTGCCGTGCGGCATCACCACCTGCAGGTACAGGCCACTGCCGGGCACGTCGAAGCGGGAATCCGGCGGCTGCTCGCGGATGTACAGCGAGCGGTCGCGGGTGAAGTCGATGCCGGCCGCGTAGGAGGTGGCGTAGTTCTTCAGGCGCTCACGCAGGTTCGCCTTCGCCGTGTCGGCGAAGGCGGCGTCGAGCGCGTAACCGGCCAGGGCCAGGAACGCCACCAGGCCCACGGACGCGGCGAGCATCTGGCGCGCCTGCAGTGAGCGCGGCCGCCAGCGTCGGAAGAACCACAGACGGCCGGACATCGTGTTATCGCCAGGGTGAGCCGGCTCAGCCCTCGTTGCGCGGGATCGCGAAACGGTAGCCGCGACCGCGCACGGTCTCGATCGGCTTCAGTTCGCCATCCGGGTCCAGCTTCTTGCGCAGGCGGCCGATGAACACTTCCAGCACGTTCGAGTCGCGGTCGAAGTCCTGCTGGTAGATGTGCTCGGTGAGGTCGGCCTTGGAGACCAGTTCACCGGCATGCATCATCAGGTACTCCAGCACCTTGTACTCGTAGCTGGTCAGGTCGACATTGCTGCCGGCCACGCTGACGGTCTGGGCGGCGAGGTCCAATGCGACCGGGCCGCATTCCAGGGTCGGCTTGCTCCAGCCGGCGGCGCGGCGCAGCAACGCGTTGACGCGGGCCAGCAGCTCTTCGACGTGGAACGGCTTGACCAAATAATCGTCGGCACCCTGCTTCAGGCCCTCGACCTTGTCCTGCCAGCTCGAACGCGCGGTCAGGATCAGCACCGGGAACTTCTTGCCTTCATCACGCAGGGCCTTGATCAGCTCCATGCCCGACATCTTGGGCAAGCCCAGGTCGATGATGCCGACATCGAACGGAACTTCACGCCCCATGTAGAGGCCTTCCTCGCCGTCCTGCGCAGCATCGACGGCAAAGCCTTCGCGCTTGAGCCGGGCTGCCAGGGTCTCACGCAGCGGGGCTTCGTCTTCGACCAGAAGGATACGCATGAACTCTCCCTAGTGTCCTGGGTGTGGCCCGGAGGCCTGTGGGGTACGGGTTGATAGCGACAACTATCCCTGTTCAGGGGTTATCGCCGCGTAGTGATGACATATCCGACCGCGGCGTGCGCGGCTGTGAACGCGACGGGGCGGGGTCGTCCATGTAGCGGACCCGGCCCCGGTCGTCCATGTACTTCACCCGGTTGATATCACGACCATCGAACGGCACGCGCTCGGCACCGAGGATGTGACCACCCGTGGTGCGCTGCACGCGGCGCACGGCATCGGACAGCGAACGCTCGTCGCCACGGTTGCCGCGCTCGCCCCGCTCCATCATCTCCGCACGCCCCTGCTCACCCCGCGGCGGCTGCTGTGCCAGCGCCGACGACAGCGGCACGGCCGACAGGACCACGCAGGTGGCCAGGGCAATGCGGCGATGGAAGGGAGCGGAAGACATCGATGCGATCCTAGCCGAGCACGGCGATTCGTTCAAAAGTCGTAAATCCGGATGCTGGGTTCGGGGCCCGGCGCTTTACAAATCCTTTGCAAATTCTTGGTTTGGGGCAGTGAATCCGGTCTGAACTTTTCCGGCCGCGACCCCGCGATGTTCAGCTAGGTGAACATTCGGAACGAATCGCCGCGCCTTGTCAAGTCAGGAATGTGACAGCGGTCACGCTGCGGCGCGATCAGCGTCGCGTTCGGTCGCGGCAAGCGCCTGCTGGACCAGGCTCCAATCGGCGCCCGGGCGGTGTGCGCCCTCGCTCAGCACCTGGCGGAATGCGCGGCCACCGGGCTGGCCATGGAACAGGCCGAGCAGGTGGCGGGTGATGTGCTTCAGCGCCAGGCCTTCGCCCAAGCGCGCTTCCACGTAGGGGCGCAGCGCGCGCAGCAGGTCGCCGCGGGCCTGCAGCGGGGCGCCGGTCTGCAGCGCCTCCAGCTGATGCAGCAGGTAGGGGTCGTGGTAGGCCGCGCGGCCCAGCATCACGCCATCGACGTGCGCGGCCTGCGCCTGCACCGCCTCGACGCTGGCCAGGCCGCCGTTGAGCACCACCGGCAGCGCCGGGCGCTCCTGCTTCAGCCGGTAGGCCCAGTCGTACTTCAGCGGCGGAACCTCGCGGTTCTCCTTCGGCGACAGGCCCTTCAGCCACGCGTTGCGCGCGTGCACCACCACCATCGCGGCACCTGCGGCGACCTGGCGGTCGACGAAGGCGGCGAACACGTCGTAGTCGTTGTCCTCGTCCACGCCCAGGCGGCACTTCACCGTCACCGGGATCTCGACGGCATCGACCATCGCCGCCACGCACTCGGCCACGAGCCTCGGCTCGCGCATCAGGCAGGCGCCGAAGCGCCCGGCCTGCACGCGGTCGGACGGGCAGCCGCAGTTGAGGTTGACCTCGTCGTAGCCCCAGTCGGCAGCGATGCGCGCAGCCTGCGCCAGCAGCGCGGGATCGCTGCCCCCCAGCTGCAGCGCCAGCGGCTGTTCGCTGCGGTCGAAGCCGAGCAGGCGCGCGCGATCGCCGTGGATGACCGCGTTGGCGTGCACCATTTCCGTGTACAGGCGCACACCCGGTGCCAGCACGCGATGGAACACGCGGCAATGGCGATCGGTCCAGTCCATCATGGGGGCAACGGACAGGCGCAGGGAATCGGCGTAACGGGCGGTGGCGGACGTCATCGGGGTGTTGATCGCGGAGGCTGGCATTGCCAGTGAGATCAATAGTTTACACCGGACGGCTGAATGGCGGCGGGTGGCTCCGGGGCTGGCCGCTCGACCGGCCCCGGGGACACCGCGTGGCTTACAACCCGCGGTTGCGAACCTGTTCCTGCTGCTGTTCCTGCGCACGCTGGTTGAACTGACTGTCCAGCGCTTCGCTCTGCCGGCTGCTGGCCTCGACCGAGTGCGACACCGCCTGCTGGCGGTCGACGAAGGTCCGCTGCGCTGCCGGGTCACCCAGCTCGCCCTGCACCGCGAACAGGCCGGTGCCGTCCGGGCGGGCCACGACATGGTCGATCTGGCGCATGCCGGACACCTTGCTTTCGTAGGCCAGCTGGCCAGCCGCTCGTTCGGCTTCCTGCGGGTTGGCGAACAGCGGCTTCAGGCCGGCCTGGGCGCGCTGCTGTTCGAGCGCCTGCAGCCTGTCCAAAGCCTGGCCGAAGCGCGCGTTGTCGGCATGCCCGGCGTTGCGCATGCTGGCCGGCGCTGCAGGTTCGGCCTGGGCCGGTGCCGCCGGCGCGATACCGGCCTTCACCGCGTTGGGCGCATCCACCTGCGCCAGGGTCTTGCGGCCGGCCTTGCCATCGTCGTCCAGGCCATTGTTGGCCTGGAACTGCTTGACCGCTGCAAAGGTGTCCTTGCCATACACGCCATCGGCGTGCAGCGGCTTGCCGTCGGCCCCGGCGTAGCCCAGCGCCGCCAGCTTGCCCTGCAGGGCCTTGACCTCATCGCCGCGCTCGCCCTGCTTCAGCACGCCATCGGCCATCGGCGCCTGCTGTGCACTGCGTGCGGCCTGCGCGGCCTCGGGGCCCTGCGCGTGGACCTTGCCGCCCAGGGTGATGCGGTCGTTGAGCATGTCACCCAGGAACCTGCGGTACTGATCGGGCTCGAGCTCGATATGCGCGTGCACGGCACCCGGGGTACCGGCATCGGACTGGCGGATCAACGGCGCACCGTACTCGACGAAATCACCGGTCTTGTAAGGGGTGGTTCCACGCGCACCGTGCAGCACCTGCCCGACCAGTTCGCGCTGCGGATGCCCGGCCGGATGGCTCCAGATGCTGATCGAATTCCACTTGTCATTGTTGACCTGGACATACCCGGCGACCGGATTGGGAATCATCACCTCCCGGTCGCCGCGCGCATTGCTCAGGATCAGATCCTTGTGCACCAGCGGGATGCCGTTGCGATCACCGCGGGTCCGTACCGTTTCCAGTTCGCCCTCGACCATGGCCGACGGGCGGTCAGCCTTGGCGGCATTGCCGGTGCGCACGGCCTCGGCATTGGTGTTGGGGTGATGGATCTTCAGTTCGCGATAGGCATCCTCGCCACTGGTGCCATGGCGCAGTGTGCGGTTGCTGCTGCCGTTGCCAAAGGGTTCGACCACGACGATGCGCTGGCCACCGGGCGCGGCGGCGGCATCGGGTTCCCGCGCAGTCGCGGGCGCGGGTGCCGCAGCAGGAGTGACCGGTGCAGGCGTGGCCGGTGCCACAGGCTGCGCCGGCGTGTGCTCGCGTACCGCCGTATCCAGGGCCTGCAGGGTCTGCCGGCCGGCCTTGCCATCGACGGTCAGCCCATGCGCCTGCTGGAACTCGCGCACTGCATGCTCGGTATTGGCACCGTAGTGGCTATCGGCTGTCAGCGGTTGCCCGTTGCGACCGGTATGGCCGGCCTGGATCAGCTTGGCCTGCAGGGCCTGGACCTCGGTACCGCGCTCGCCGGGTGCCAGCACGCCGTCGGCCATCGCCGATGCGGCCGCACGCTGGCCGCGCTGGCCGGGCTCAGGTTCACCGAACACCTGCTGGTAATCCTTGCCCCGGTAAGCCTCGGGGTTGTGGTTGACCTGGTCGTAGCGCGCCAGCCCGACCAGTGCGGTCTTCTCGGTGAGCGCACGATCACGCAGCGAATCCCACAGGGTGGGCGAGCTCTGGAAGTGCACCTGCACATTGGCGTGCTTGTAGTCCTGCACCGCGCGGACAATCTGCTCGTCGCTCAGCTCAGTCAGCTTGAAGTCTTCGCCATAGGCCTGCTGCAGGCCCTTCTGGAACACCGACCGGGTCATGCCGCGGTACTGCACCGAGGTACTCCACAGCGCATCCTGCACGGCCGCACCACGGCCGGAGAGATCGATGCCCACATCCTTCAGGCGGCCCATCTGCACGTCGTAGTACTTGTGCTGGATGAAGTCGTGCTGGTCCCTGGCAAACCCTGCCGGATCGGCGGCCGCCACTTCCTTCCAGCGTTCGGTGAAGGCCGGGGTTCCTGCCTGCAGGCCGTTGAAGCGGTTGCCATAGCGCGAGGCGGCGACGTACTCATCCACGCCGCCAACGTTGGTGGCGTACTGGTAGCTGCCATACGACACGCCGCCATGGTCGCCCCTGCCGGTGGAAACGTGGCCGGGGCCGCGACCTCCGGTTTCGAAATGCGCCGACGTCTGGCCGCGATGCCAGTTGTCCATTGCCTGCTTTGCCTGGGTCACAACATCCATTTTCCTGCACTCCTTTGCGGGGGAATTACTTCGAGGTCAGTGCCTGCAGCACGTCGGCACGGTTGGCGGTGCGATTGATCCGGCAGGACTGCGCGTCCAGCATCTGCCCCTGCCCGTCTTCGGCAGGGTTCCAGCTGCAGTAGCGATTGGTATCGGACATGTAGGCGGCCTGCTCGTCCATCAGCCTGTCCTTGTCCTTGCCATCGGGACCGTCGACGATCTTCATGAAGGCCTGCTCGAGTCGCTGCTCCTGCCAGGCAAGCTCCTCATCGCCACACGCCTGCAGTGCGGGGGTCTCGCCGCCGCTGGAGTTCACGCACGTGGCGTACTGCGGCCGCAGCGTGGCTTTGTTGTAGGAATCATCCGGGCGCTGCGGCGGCATGTCCTGATCATCGGCATCGGCCGCTGTCGTGGCAGGTGCTGCGCGTGCAGGCTCTGCAGTGGCGGGCGGCGATGCGGTGGCGGGCGCGGCGGGCGCGGGGGCAGCTGCCGTATCCGCCTCCGGGCTCTTGGCCTGGCATGCTGCCAGGCTGAGGCCCAGGGCCAGCGCAAGCGCGATGGCCCCGGCCCTGCCGAACGTTTCGCGGGGGGCCGCTGGAAGGTGGTTTGTTCCCTGCATTGCTTGCATCTCCTTGGCATCCAGGCACGTGGCCCGTCAACGCGGGGCCGTCCATCGGCCCCATCACGCGGGCAATGCTACGACAGCGACGGTTTCAGGTGCCTGACCGGCTTCAGAATGCGTGCGCGTCGTCTCAGACGCGAACGCGGAAGCGTCAGTGCCCGCCGCCGCCCCCGCCCACCTGTTCGATCAACTCGAGCAGGCCGATCTCGGCCAGCATGGCCGACACTAGTAGCCGGTTACATCAAGCACCGCGAGGGCTGCATTGTTCCCGGTATAGGTGAACCGGGTGGGTAGAGGTAGTCCGTAGTAGGGGCCGTAGGTACGCCGCGCCGTCTGCGTCATCCCGAACGTGATGGTTCCACCGTTGACCGCCCCTCCGGAAACACTTACGTCCTCGTGTTGCAGGTATTCCTGCGGATCGCCCCATCGCTGGAACGTGTTCGCCGAATCGTACGCGTGAACCAGGGGCATCACTGCCCAGGCACGTCCAGGATCAAACTGGGCGCTCCCCTGCCAGCCAGGCCGTGTCGACGCAGAACGAAGGCCAGCCACCCGCGCGGCTTTCCGGCCTGCGTCGAACATCAGGCGGCCGGCACCGTCACGGATGATCAGTCCAAAATTGCTTGGTGGCTCCTGCGGTGGCGCGTACACATACCACTGCACCACTGCGCCGGGCGGACCAAACAGATACAGCCCAGCCGAATAGCCGTCGATCTGATTGTAGTACTGGCTTCCAACCACCGAGGTCGAACGCACGGCAACCATGCCGGCATGGTTGCCGATGTACCTGCTTCCTTCGCCATCCAGCGTGGTAGTGCCTTGAGCCAGCATGGCGAGTGTCGGGAAGGCATCGTCGATCAGTACGGTGCCCCAGTCATTGATGATCTTGATTCCTGCAGTCATATCAGCGGGCCCATATTTCGACGATGCCGGGATAGCGGTCCTTGGCGGGAACATTGACGTGACGCCAGCTGACGATGCCGGAGGCCACGTCGATGGAGAAGTCCGGGGCATACCTGCCGCGGGCAACCGCCGTCAGATCGGTATCTTCCGGTTGCCGGGAGAAGGCTGCGCTGCCGTCGACCGTGCTGTACTGGATGCTTGCAAGCACGCGGAACAACCTGCCTTGCGGGTCATAGCCCAGACTGCCATCCGCATTGAAAACCTGGATTCCGACTGGCATTACCACACCCCCATCTGCACGCGCAGCGTTCCTGCTGCATCAAATACCTGGATCACGTTGTTGACGATGGTCAGATAGCCACCATTGTCGGGGCCGGTCATCGTCATCGCGCCGCTCTTGTCCAACCGCCAGCGTGGCTGCCCTCTCGCACCCACCGCGTTGGACTGGATGAAATCACCGATCATCGCGTTCTGGATCCTGCCGTTCCCGATCAATGCCTGACTGATGAAGGTCTGGCCGTTCTCGACCACGAAGGGCGTGGTGATCTGTCCATTTCTCTCGTTGATCAGCGCGAAGCGATCGGCCTGCATCAGGATCTGGCTCTGGTAGCTGCCATCTGGCTGCTGCTCCACGCCCAGACCCATGCCGGCCATGTAGATCTGCCCGGCGCTGGTGATCTGCGCCTTGACCGTATAGGTCGCGCTGACCTTGCCATCCAGGTTGACCACGGCCTGCGAGACCTGCTGGACCGCGGCGCTGACGCCCTCGATCTTGCCTGGGACACCTTCGATGGACGCTTCGACCGTGTCCACGCGCTTGGCCAGTGCCGCGTCCTTCTCGGCCATCACGCTGTAGACGGTGATGGCGCCGGCGCTGACATCGTTCTCGCCGACGTTGTAGTCCTCCTCGCCGGCACTGTGGTCGCTGACCTGGGCGAACAGGCCATCGACCTTCTGCCCCTGCGCAGCCACCTTGCCATCGACGTCGGTCACGTCCATTTCCAGCTGGTCGACACGGCCGACGATGGCGCCCGCCTCGGCGATCGCGTCGCCGATGCTCTTCCAGTGGCTGCCCGGCGGCGTCTCGTTGCCTGCAGCGGCGCCCTGCCAGCTCCAGATCCGGCCGTCGTGGATGACGGTCTGGCCCGGGGTGTAGATTGCCGAGGCATCCCAGACCAGCGGCAGCACTTCGGTGACGCGCTCGATCTTGCCCTTCAGCTGTTGACCCAGCGCGCTTTCGTTGATGCGGCCGGCGAAGTAGGCGTCGTAGTCATCCGGGTTGCTGCTGGACTCACCCATCACCCCGGCTTGCGCCGGATACCACGGGCCGATGTTGCCACTTCGATCCACCAGCCGTCCCCAGAACCAGAAGCGCGCGCCAGCGGCCAGGCCGTTCATCTGGTGCTGGGCCTGCGGGTAGGCGAAGTCGCCCAGCTTGATCGCGCTCTCGCGATTGGGGCCAGTGCTGTACCAGAGTTCGGTCCGTTCGGTATCGGTTGCACCTGCGGGGAAGCCCCAGGACAGTGTGATGCCGAAGGGGCGGGCAGTGCTGGTCAACGATGCCAGCGAGGGGGGCGGCGTCGTCTTGCCTTCAATGGTGGTGAGCGCGCTGAGCGTCGGCTGCGACACCGCGCCCAGCGCATTGACCGCGCGTACGCGGGCCAGATACTCGCCTGCGTAGACGCCCCGCACTTCCAGGCTCTGCGTCCCGACGCGACCAGCGCGGACCCAGTTGAGATCGCCACGGCGCCATTCCACGTCATAACCGATCGCCTTGTCCGCAGCATCCCACTCGATCGTGAGCACGGAGGTAGCGATGCCCTGGTCGACCACCACATGCGAGGCCATCCGCACGTTGGCCGGTGCCGGCTGCACGCTGGGCGGGATGATGCTGATCGGCGGCTGCTCCAGGCGCGTGCCGTCGTCGATGGCGGCGTACTTGCCCGGCACGTGCTTGAGCGCGGTGATCTGATAGGTCAGGTCCTCGCCTTCGCTGATCGACAGCACGCGATAGTGCTGCAGGGCCAGCTCCGGCGATTCCAATGCCCAGACCGACTGCGCCACCGGCACCGCCGACCAGGGCGCGCTGACGGTCACCGTCTCGCCGTCCACCGACTGCACCGTGCGTGCTTCGGTCTGCCCGCTGGGCAGGGTGGCACGCAGGGTGTCACCGGCCGCGATCTGTTCCGGCATGCGATCCAGCACCAGGCTGCGCGCACCTGCACTGCGGATGCGACCCGCATTGCGGCGGCCGGCGCGGTTCGGGTCGGCCACCTGGATCACATCACCGGGCATGCAGCCCAGCGCATCCAGGCCCACCGAGAAGCTGATCGTCTCGGTTTCCAGCATCTCGGTATGCAGGATGTGGTTGCCCACGCGCTGCGCCTGCGAACGTGAGTGGCAACCCACCGCCGTCACCTCGGTCTGGTTGATGCCGTAGCGGGCCACGCCGGGCAGGTGCTGGACCACTTCGACCTTCTGCCGACCGAAGTCGTCCGGATCGATCCACGACACCAGGGCCACCGTGTGCCGCGCCGTGCGGCTGCTGCCAGCATAGTGGAAACGCCCTTCGATGACGTTGGCCTGGCTGTAGGTCAGCACCGGGTCCTTGGGCATGTCGGCCGAGGCCATCACCTGCCCCGCCGCATAGAAGCTGATGCCGCGGAACATGGTGGCGATGTCCTGCAACACGCGATAGGCCTCGGCGCGGGTCTGCAGATACAGGCTGCAGGTGAAGCGCGGCTCCTTGCCGCCCTGGCCATCGCTGACCAGTTCATCGCAGTAGCGCGCGATCTGGTACAGCCGCCACTTGTCCACCCAGTCCAGCGGAACACGATGGCCCAGGCCGAAGCGATCGTTGGTGACGATGTCGAAGAACACCCAGGCCGGATTGTTGGTCCAGCCACTCTTGAAGGTACCGTCCCACACACCGCTGTAGAGACGGCTGAGCGGATCGTAGTTGGAGGGGATGCGTACGATGCGGCCCCACAGCTGGTAGGACCGGGTGGGAATGTTCTGGAACTGGCTGGCATCAACCTGCACCGCCGCCAACGCACAGTTCGGATAGCGCAGCTTGGCATCGATGATCTCGGTCATCGACAGCACGTTGATGGTATCGGCGATAGTGCTGCTGTTGGCGTTGGCGGTCAGCCGGCGGATGCGCACCTGCCACTGGCTGCCGGCAGGCAGATCGATGCGGCGGCTGCGCTCGTACTGGCTGGTGGTCTTGCCACTGAAGGCATCGGTCAGCACGGTGCTGAACGGGCCGCCGTCGGTGGACAGATCCACCGCGTACATGATCCGGTAGCCTTCGGTATCACCGTTCTCGGTGTTCGTCTTCTGCAACGCCGGCACCGCAAAGCGGATACGGACGGCTGACAGATCGGCACCTGACACGGTGCGCACCACCGGCGCATCGCTGCGCAGCTCGACGTTGACCCCGACTTCGTTCTCGATGGAGGGGAAGCCGCTGATGTGCTCCTGGTCCTGGGTGCCGGAACGCGTCTGCACGTCCACGCCGGAGAAGTTCAGCGTGCCGTCCGGATTCTCGATCGGCACCTGGTCCAGGTAGATCGACTGCTTCCCGGCGACCAGGCCACGGATCTCGCCCTCGCTGGCGAGGTCGATGATGCGGGCCACCGCCATCGAGTGCAGGCTGTCGGCGGTTTCGACCGGGGTTCGGGCGTTGCTCGCGCCCTTCTTGGCGCCCGCCAGCACTGGCGTGGCTGCGCCACGCGTGCGCGGCGTGGGATGAGTGGTCTGATTCAAAACTGGTCCTCCGCCAGGATGCCGCCGCTGATCACGGCCGAGCCGATGAACATGCCCTTGGTGTCATGGCCGCCATAGGCGACCGGCACCGGGTTGCCTTGCGCCTGCGTGTTGACGGTGCCGTTCATGCTGTAGCTGGGCGCGTTTTCGGGTGTGTCTTTGGCACCCAGGCCTTTTGGCTGGGGGGAGAGCATCTGGGTGATGCCGCCGATCACCATGGAAACACCGAGCTTCATCATCGGTTGGCCGATCGCTCCATATCCCCATGCCGATGCCACGGCGCCAACAACGATGAGGACGACGCCCACAATCGTCTGCAGTACGCCCCCTCGCTTGCTGCCCACCAGAACCGGCGCGATGCGGATGTCATCCTGTCCCGGCGGGTCGTGCAGCTGATCCCGCGACAGGTTCTGCCGGCCGTTGAACACGGCAAACTCCATGCCCTTGGCCTTTGCGCCCATCAGGTACTGCTGGAATCCTGGCAGCATCGTGCACAGCGCATGCACCGCCTCGGCCGGGCTGTTCACCGCCAGCCGGAACCTGCGCCCAAAGCGCGCACCCAGCTTGCCGTACAGGCGGATCGTACGAAGACGGTCAGTCATGGCGCACCCCGCGATGGCGGACGATGCAGCGGGTGCGCTCGGCCCACATGCCGCCGTACGGCACGGTCTCGGACAGGCGCCCATGCAGGTGATGCAGCATCTGACCGTCGCCGAGGTAGATGCCCGCGTGGTTGGTGACCGGCGAGCGGATCTGCATCAGGATCATGTCGCCCCGCTGCGGCTCGCCCTCGATCAGGTCGAAGCCCTCGGCGTGCAGCCGTTCAAGGCTGTACAGGTCCTGGCCGTGGCTCCACCAGTCGTCCTGGCGTTCGTACTCGGACAGCGGAATGCCCAGTTCGCGTGCGTGGAAATCGCGGACCAGGCTGTAGCAGTCCAGCACACCATGGGCGAACTGGCGACCGACCAACGGTGCCATGTAGCCAGTGGGATGCAGGGTCTGCAGATCACCGCACAGCGGTGCCTCGCCTGTTACCTGGCCGACGCTGACGATGTGCCAGGTCAGCCCGCTGCGCTCGCACATGACCCTATCGGCGTCGGACGGCGTTGCGGCGGCATCGGGATGGCTGTGCACCAGGGCCAGCACCTCGCCCTTGTCCTCGGCCACGGCATAGTCCTCAGCGGGCAGGCGGAAATGCTCGCTGGGCGTGGCGGCCACGTTGCGGCAGGGAAGATAGCGTTCGTGGCCTTCAATGGCCACGATCAGCCCGCAGCATTCGCGCGGGTACTCGGCCACGGCGTGCGCCTGGATGGCCTGCAGGGTTGTCGGTTGCATGTTTCACCCATGAAAAAGGCCCGCGCGGGCGGGCCTGGAAAGTGGAATTCGGGAGGGGATCGATCAGGAGCGCAACAGGCCCGCGGCGGGGAAGCCGCCATAGGGCAGCGGCTTGTCCTGGCCGAAGCGCAGCTTGCAGCTGCGTACCCGACCGCCGCACTGGTCACGCGCCGGATCATCGGTGGCGACGTCGTCGCTGTCGGCCACCGCTGGACCGTTGTAGCCGCAGTACGCGCCGCGATAACCGCCACGCACCAGCCAGCCACACATGCCGGCGATGATCTGCCTGCCCGGCAGCTGCTGCCCATTGAGATCGATCGCGGTGGTCAGCTCGAATTCGACCATCTGCTTGTCCTCACCGATCTTGCGCTCGATGAACCAGACTTCATCAGGGAAGTGCTCGCCAGGATCCGCGCTGGGATTGCCTTCCTCGAAGTTGGCGGCATCCAGGTACTTGGCCAGCGTCTGCCGGCGGATGATGCGTGCACCGACCAGGTCATCGAACAACAGGCACATGGCGGTGATGCGGCCATCGATGTTGCTTACGCGCAGGCGCGGGTTCGGCGGCTGGTCGCTGGTGCGCTCGAAGCCGCTGGCCTCGATCGGCCAGGGGCCATATTCCTGGCCCTGCCACCAGATGAGGCCACTCTGCAGGTGCGCGTGGAAGAAGAGCTTGTCGGCGCCGAAACTGCTGGCGTCGAGTTCATAGACGGTGATGCGGCCACCCGGCTCAAGCTGCTGGGCATCGGCGGTGATCATGAGGTGTTCTCCTGTGCGGCATTGGGAAGAGGGGGTGGCACGGGGTACCGTTCCTGGCCGCACGGTACGATGACGTGGTGGCCTGGGCGCAGCGAAGCAGTGGTGGTGAAGCAGGCGTGCTTTGGCGCCTGCGGAGCGGGGGTTGTCATGGCTCAGAGCTCCGCATCGGCCTGGACCAGCACCTGCGAGGTGGTCGACCACACCACCACCGCGCCCCAGAGCTGCATGTTGTTCGGCATCGAGGCGATGACTGCCGCGTCAACCGTGGACTGCCAGCTGGGCGCTCCGCCGTCGAAGTTGACCAGGTTGCCGGCATTGCCGAAGCCCACCAGGTTCAGCGCGGTGGACGGCGAGGAGATTCTGGGCGCTGAGCGTTTGCGCACCTTGAACGGGATGCACGCACGCGTGTCGCCGTTGGCGGTGTAGGTGATGCCGATGATCCGGTTTACATCCACCGTCTCGTAGTAGCGCTGGCACAACAGCAGCTCCAGTGCTTCGGACCGGCGGTCGAAGTCGGTGGCGGTATCGCCTTCTTCGATCTGCACTTCGGCCACTTGCACGCTGCCGCTCTTCTGCCCGGCGGCGAACGCGCGGCCGCCAAAATCGGCACCTGCGTCCAGCCAGAAGCTCAGTTGCAGGTAGCTGTCCGGGCCCAGCGTCTTGCCGGCAAGACCGGGAACTTCCACGGTGACCTGGTGCCATCGCCACAGCGTATCGAGCACGACCGAGGCGCCGATGCTGTCGCGCGCGGTAGACCCACCCGTTCCGTAGGACTGCTGCAACTCCACGCCGATGCGGAAGTCGTCCACCGAGGCGCGCGCCTTGAAACTGATCGTGACGGTGCGCCCGGCCAGTGTCCGGACATCCTCGATGCGCTGTTGGACCAGCGCCATGTTGCCGGCACCGGCAACGCTCTGCACCTCCAGCCGAAGCAGGTGGCGCGACCCAGCCAGCAGGCGCCCTCCCTGGCCGCCGCCTGGAGGCACATCCTCGCGTGAGGCAGCCACCTTGGTGCCGATGGCATTGACCGCCCAGCGGTCAGCGATGTAGCGAGAGCCCGTGGATGCAGGGAACGCTGCACCGCGCTGCCAGAACCGGAAGTCGCCGTTGATGAGCGGGTTCCTTCCGGCCATGCGGCCTTCCAGATGCATGAGCGCCGATTGCGCGTCGTCCAGACCAGCGTAGATCTCGGCGAAGTTGTCGTTGATCTTGGTGAACGCCGGCCGCTGGGTTTCACCTCGTTTGCCATTGGGCTGGACGGTGTCCAGGTCGATGATTCTTCGTGTCATGTGCAGTCCTCGCTGCGTGCGCCGGTGTTGACGGCCAAGGTCAGATCTCGGCGTCAGCCGCCCAGTTGCCGCCCACCAGATAGGCATAGAACGGCGTCAGGCCAGAACCGAAATCAAGCTGAAGCGTGAATCCATCGGGACGAAGGAACAGCGGGACAGCCATTCCGCGTGACCACCCGTTGCCGTTGAACAACGACCAGTAGCCGAGGGCCGGCGCCACTTCACTGTTGGAGTAGAGCGTGAGTGCGGGCACAGTGCGTTTGGCGACCTTGAAGGAGATCTGCTCACTGCGCGCCAGGCCTGCCTGGAACGCAGCGGCGACGCCCTGCGGTGACGGCATGCCAAGCTGCGGTGCCTGTTCCAGCGGGAAGCTCTTCTCGTAGTACCGCTGGCACAGCATCAGCTCGGTTGCGTCATCACGCATGTCGTAGTCGGTAGGTGTCGCCCCCTTCTCCAACTGCATGCAGGTCAGCGAAAAGGACCCAGACTGGCCGACAAGCTGTCCGCCATAACCACCGGGTGTCGCAAAGTCGACGATGACGTGCAGCTTGCTGTTGGCTCCCACGGTCTTGCCAGCAATGGATGGCAACTCGACGGTGAAGTACCTGAGCGCGGCCGCGGTGCCGATCTCCTGGACGCCTGCCCGGACCGTCACATCCGGAGACCCATTGGTACCAAACGTCTGGATGAAGCGAACGCCGATGCGGCAGCCCGGCGTCGCGGCCCATGCCTGCATGCTCAGCGTCACGGTACTTCCCGCCAGCGTCTGCACGCCTTCCACCGGCTGGGTGACGAACGCCTCGGTCGCGGCCGTCGATCCGGTGAGATCGCAGTTCATGAATCCCGTGACCCCGAATGCCGGGGCATCGAAGCTGCGGCGTGACACCGCGACCTGCCCCGCCCCGGTGCATACCACCTGGAAGCGATCGGGAACATACACCGCCAGAGGCGACACCACAGTGCGGCTGCTGCCCCGTTGCCAGAACCTGAAGTCACCGTTGATCAGCCGGTTCCGGCCGTTCTGCCTGCGCCGGAGATCCTGCACCGTGGTTTCGAGTTCATCCAGATCCGTGTAGAGATCGGCGAAGTTCTCATTGACCTTGGTGAAGGCCGGCCGTTGCGTCTCACCCCGCTTTCCGTTCGGCTGCACGGTATCAAGGTCGATTGTGCGTCGTGCCATGCGTCGTCCTCCTCAGCCGCCGATGATTTCCGGCGCCTGCTCGGCAGGCCAGCCGAATGCATCCGGCTGCGGCAGTTGCGCCTGGACCTGCCGCCAGTCCGGCGCGTTCTCCTCGGCGGTGGACTCAATAGTCTCCAATGCGAGGTTGACCCCGTCGCGCCAGGCAATCATGGCGATGGCGTCCTGCGCATAGCGCGGCACCGCACTGCCCGCGTAGCTGCAGCAACTCTCGATGCTGTCATAGCCGCGATCGCGGGCACACTGGGCCATCCACTCCCACGCCTTTCCGCGGATGAAGCGATGGAACTGCGCCGAGCCGGGTACGAACAGCGGCGGTACCGGCTCCGGCTCATTGCCTGCCGTACACCAGGCTTCATAGTCATTCCACAGACGGTGGCCACGTGGAATGAAGGCGCCGGTCTGCAGGCACTTGATGGTGTCGATCTCTTCGGTCAGTTGATACATGTCATAGCTCCGCGTCGGCGGTCCAATGGAAGGAGGAGCCCCAGTTGCCTGCGGCGGATTGGTAATTGACCTGTGCGCCGGACTGGCCGGCATATACGATGGATGTCACCGTGCCGATGCCGCCGCTTGCGCCGGATATGCGCCCTGCCTGCCCGTTCACATCGCTGTAGACCGTGTAGGCTGGGATGGCCCGCTTGGGCACGCGACACCGGATATGCGAGGTGCTGCCAACGCCGACACTGCGGTCGTAGAACTGGTTGTCGCGTCCGATGCCATCGGCCGTGCCAGGCGGCACATCCAGGTTGTAGCTCTTCTCGTAGTAGCGCTGGCACAGCTGCAGCTCGTGGGCCAGCGGGCGCAGGTCGAATGCCGTTGCCCTGTCGCCGCGCTCCAGCTGCATCATCGCAAGGCCGAACTCTCCGCTCTGACCGGAGATGACACCGCCATAGGCATCGGCGCACAGATCCACCACCAGCCACAGGAAATCGCTGTCGGCATTGCTGCCCAGCGTCTTCCCCTTCACCGATGGCAATCGCGCACTGAGCTGGAAATAGGTCCAGGACGCGGCGGTGACCGCTACGGTTCCCAGCTCTACGCTGACCGCGGCGGACGGCGAACCACCGGTGCCAAAGTGCTGGATGAGACGAACACCGATGCGTTTTCCTGGCGGGCCATAGGCGAAGCCGGAAACCACCACTTCGCCGTCGGACAGCGTGGCGACCCCTTCGACCTTCTGTGCGACATAGGCGCTGCTGCCTGCACTGACCTTGGAGACAACGCTGTTGAGGAAACGGCGCGATTCCGGCGCGGCACCGCCGGCAGGAAGATTGGCCCCGCGATTTGCGGTATGCGTGCAGCTCAGCGCTGCCACGGTCCAACGATCGGCCACATAGATCTCGCCGCCTTGGGTGGTGCCAGTGCTGGCCCGCTGCCAGAAATCGAAGTTGCCGTTGATCAGGCGGTTCCTGCCTGGAGCCGCGCTCTGCAAAGCGCTTTCCAGCGAATCCAGCGCGCCATACACTTCGGCGAAGTTGTCGTTGATCTTGGTAAACGCCGGGCGCTGGGTTTCGCCCCGCATTCCGTTCGGCTGAACGGAATCGAGGTCGATGATTTTTCTCGTCATTGCTGTCGTCCTGTTCCCTGCGGGCGCCCCATCAAAGCTCGGCGTCGGCCCACCAATGCCACCAGCCGCCCCAGCGGCCTGGATTGTTGGTCCAGCTGACTTCGTACCCGGAAGGCGAGGCGTAGTTGACCAGGCAGGGCACGCGGGAGATGTTGTCTTCCGCGATGTGTCCATCCTGCTGGATGTTGTCGGCCGAGATGATCATCACGTAGGGATGAGCGCGCTTTGCCGTCTGGAATCGCACGCTCTGGTAATGCGCCATTCCCGGTGAGTTGATCGAGAATGCCTCGCGCCCTTCGTTGTGCGCCGTGTTGGGTACGATGTCGAGGTTGTAGCTCTTCTCGTAGTAGCGCTGGCACAACGCCAGTTCCACACCTGGCGGCCGCCAGTCGAAGCGTGTCGCTGCGCGGCCCGATTCGACCTGGAACTGGGTAAAGCCGAACGAGCCGTTCTGTGCCACCAGCTCGCCCTTCTGACCAGCACCGCACAGGTCGAACACTACGTAGAGGTGGTCGTTGCCGTTGCTGCCGAGCACCTTTCCCCGGGTACTCGGCAACGTCACCGTGATGCTGTGACGTTTGGCGGTGGTGCCCAGTGTGAGCACACCGGCTTCCAGCACCACCTGCGGCGAGGGTGAGCCGCCGGTTCCGAAATCCTGGATGACACGCACGCCCACACTGCGACCGGGCGCATCAGAGTTCGCCCATACCGAGATCGTGATGTCTCCGCTTGCACTGCCGACACCCTCGATCTTCTGCCCCATCCAGGCGCCACTTCTGGCGATGGCCTCGGATACGGTGCAGACCAGAATCGACCGTGTATCTTCCGGAAATCCGGCCTGCCCGTCGTACGCCACCCGCTGTACGTCGTGGTTGCAGACCAGCGCCGAGTTCGTGAAACGGTCGGCGAAGAACACTTCCGCGCCCAGCGTCCCCGACCCAGTGCCGACACGACCAGATGTACGGCGCTGCCAGAACTGCAGGGCACCATTGATGAGCAGATTCCTGCCTGGAACGCGCTCGGTGATGGCATTCCCCACGATCTGCGGGATTTTCGCCACCTCAGTCAACGCGTCGTAGACTTCGGCGAAGTTGTCGTTGATCTTGGTGAACGCCGGGCGCTGTGTTTCACCCCGCTTTCCGTTCGGTTGAACGGAATCGAGGTCGATGATCTTTCGTGGCATTTGTGCTGTTTCCTTGATGGTTTCGGTTGCGAAGGAACGCTCTCCAGCCCTCCCGCGGACCTCAGATTTCGGCATCCATGGTCAATCCAGTGCCCTCCGCTGCCGAATCTCCGCTCTGCAAGATGCCGGCCTGACCCGCTGCGGCAGTGTTCAGCGCACCGATGATGGTCATGCGGGTCGACGTAACTTCCGCCGCACTGAGCGCTGTCAGGCTGGTTGCACCGTCTCCCGTGAGCAGCCGCCATTGCGATGGGTTCGAGAAGGCGACCGCGGGTACCGACCGCATTCGCTGATTGAATCGGTAGGTGAGGTACACCGCGTTGTCGCCCCGGATCAGGCCCACGCCCGCGTTGAAGCGCGATCCACCGTCGAACGGCACGCCAGTGGCATCCACCTGGTAGTAGCGTTGGCACAGCCGCAGCTCTTCCCCCTTCGGCCTCCACTCGAACGGCGTCGCGAGCGGGCCCGCCTCCCACTGGAACTCTCCGAAGTACAGCTGGCCCTGTTGCGCGCCCAGTCCTGCGGTGCGGCTGGCGAACTGCGTGCCCGCCGTCACCCATATGCAGACCACGGCCGCACCGTCACCGGACAGTACCTTCCCTGAGATGGAAGGCAGGGTCACCGTCCTGCGGATCCGGTTCAGGCCGGAGGCCAGCTCGACCACCTCCGGCGCGATTCCCAGCACAGGCGTGCTTCCCCCCGCGCCAAAGGTCTGGGCGAATTCAAGGGCGATCTTCCGCCCGGCGGCGCCGGCGTTGAACACCAGGAACGAAACGGTGCTCTCCACGCCCGCGAAGTTGCGGACGTCTTCCACGCGCTGCTCGAAGACAAAGAAGTGGTTTGTGCCATCCGTATTGCCACTCGAACTGACCGACAACGTGAAGGTGCTGAACGGGAAGTTGTTGTCGCCTGCCGCTGCGGGATTGCGCTTGAACACGGCGTCTTCGACGTTGCCCATCTGCAGGAACCATCGGTCGGCTGTGTAGTTCCCGGAGATGCCGAAGCTGCTGCCGCGCTGCCAGATGTCGAGATTGCCATTGATCAGGCGATTGCGCCGTGCCGGCGCGCGCATCATGGTATCGGCGAGCTGCCCGGGCAGGCCGTCGACTGCCTGGCCAACCTGCTGGAAGTTCTGGTTGATCTTGGTGAAGGCCGGCCGCTGGGTCTCCCCACGCTTTCCGTTGGGCTGGATGGTATCCAGGTCGATCCGTTGAAGATCCATGCTCATGCCTACGCGTGGAAGGTCTGCTCGAAGGTGGCGGTGATGGTCGATACCTGGCCGCCGAGATGGCTGTCGGTGTAGGAATCACACATGTACAGCCCCTGCCCCAGTGGCCCTTTCCACAGGAAGCTGCGGCCGGCATGACCATCCAGGAAGGTCACGATCTCGTTGATCGTTTTGCGGTTGCCGACGAACTGCAGCTGGTAACTGCGTGAAGTGGCGTTCAGGCCATCGGCAGCGGCCTGCGCATAGCCATCTCCGAACTTCGCGCGCTTCACTGCGGCGGTGGTTGTTCCAGTACTCTGGCTGGTTGCCGGCCAGGTGAAGGTGTCGGTCATTGCATGGCACTCCTGCTGAGCACACCACCTGCCTTCAGGTCACGACTCTGCAGCTCGCGGTACTTGCGTTCCACGAACTGGCCGATTTCGTTGCCGAACTGCTGCAGCATGCTTTCGTTGGTGGTGACTTCCTTGCCACCGTTGTTGTCGATGCGGATGCTGACTCCCACTCCGCCGCCACCGCCGCCACCGTGCGCGGCCACACCCAGGCGGCCGTCCGGCCCGCGCCGCAGCGGCATGATCGCTTCCGGTCCCGCTTCGCCGAACACGCCGGCGCCCTTGGCGAAGGCGAACAGCTGCGGAGTGTTGTAGACACCGCCGGAATAGGCCGACAGGCTCGGCGACTGGTAGACGCCACCGTTGGCGTTGGCCTCCACCCCCGTGCCATATCCGAACAGGCCCGCGATCTTTTTGACGCCCCAGACGATTGCCTGTTGGATGGCGATCATCTTGAGATCGGCGATGATCGACTTGGCCAGATCCTTGTAGTTGGACTTGCCCGTCTTCACGAAGCTCTGCAGTGCCGCCTCTGCGCCGGTGAACGCCTTGGAAAAGGCATCCTGGGTGGACTTGGCGGAGTTCTCGGTCTTTTCCATGTACTCGCCGAGCGCGCTGCCGAAGCCCTTGCGGAACCCCGAAAGTCCTGTGGTGCCCTTGGTGTCCTTGGCGTCCTTGGTTTCGCCCGCCTTGGCATCACCGGCCTTGGCGTCCTTGGCAGTCGCCACGCCTGCAGCCACCGCCGCCGCGTCCGTCGCTGCATCCTTTGGCGTCAGGTCGACCCCCATCAAGCCGGCGATCTTCCTCGCCCCCCAGACCAGTGCCTGCTGTGCGGCGATCATCTTGAGGTCGGACAGGATGGACTGGGCCAGTTCCTTGTACTTGGACTTGCCGGTGGTCACGAAGCTCCTCAACGCTTCGTCGGCGCCGGTGAATGCTTTGTCGAAGGCTTTCTTGGCAGCCGTGGCGGTGTTCTCGGTCTTGCCGATATAGTCGCCGAGCGCGCCGCCAAGGCCCTTGCGGATGCCTGCCAGGCCCTTGTCGTCCTGTTGGGCCTTCTCTTCCTTCTTTGCAGCCTTGCCGGCGTCCGCGCCCGCTGCGGTTGTTCCTGCCTTCGTCGCCGCCTGCAGCTGCGTGTTCAGGGCGGTCAGCTGCGTGGACAGTGCGGTGACCAATGATGCGCTGGTGGTCAGCACGGCATTGAAGGCCTGCTGCACCGTGTTGATCTTCTCCAGCTGCCGCTGGAACTCCTGTGTGGTGCCGGTCATCTCGGTCATGCCGCGCCTTGCTGCCTGCATGGCCGTTTCCAATGCGTTGCTGGCCTCCACGGTGGTCCGTATGCTGCCAGGCGATGTAGTGCTCATTGAGTGTTCCTCGGGAGAGTCGGCTCCGCTTCGGCGGAGCCTGGATCGGCCATCGGCATTGCCGCGATGACCGGCTCATTCCTGTTGCATCTGCTCCAAGGCAGCGCGTTCGATGATGCGGATGGCCGCCATCACCTCGTCATGCTGGTCGCCGTCGAGCGCTTCGCGCTCCAGCTCCCGGTAGACCACGTTGTAATCCAGCCCGATCGGGCCACCTGCGCCGACGCGCCACTGGGTGGCAACCCGCGAGAAAAGTTCGATGGGAAGCACGCACTCCGGCCACAGCTCGACCTGCGGCGGTGGAAAGTGCTTTGCCTTCAATCCAAGCTTCATCAGCTCGGACTCGGTGGGGGCCCGCCAGTACAGGGCCCCCACCGCCTCGATCAGTTTCCCTTGCGTGCGACCTGCAGGGCCTGGGTGTAGCCACCGATGATGGCGCCATCCAGGCCGGCCTGCTGCTGCAGCGCCAGCTCGACGCCGGCGGTGTCCAGCGCCACATCGGCATCCCAGTCCACCACGATGTCCAGGATGGCCTGGGCCACGCTCAACGTGTCATCGCCCAGACGCTCCAGCAGGCTGGCGTAGTCGGCTACCGACAGGTGCCGGTAGGTCAGGTTGAGCTTCTGCTCGCGGCCGTGACCGACGATGGTCAGGGTGCTCTTGAAGCTCTCCGGCGCCTTGACCTGGAACATCAGGCGCCCTCGACCAGGATGGAGTCTGCCAGCGCGGTGAAGGTCGCGGTGGTGCCCATCGGGGTGTTGGCGGCCATGGTCGGGTCGCCGTTGTAGCTCAGGTAGCCGTACCAGTACAGCACGTCGCCACCGACCAGCTTGGCCCGCAGGATCACCGGCTCGCCCTTGGCGTCAGCGTTCTTCAGTGCCGAATACCACGGCTTCTTCGGATCGTAGAACAGCGGCAGGGTGATGGTCTTGGCGTTCTTGAAGGTCGGCATCTGGACCTGGCGACCGGTCGGGTCTTCGAGCAGCGTGCCGCTCCAGTACTGCTGCTCGCCACCGGCGGTGGTCGGGTCGCCCTGCTGGTCCAGGTCGACGAAGGCGCCCGCCTTGCGCAGTACACCGGCACCGCTGGTGCCGGGGAACAGCACGGTATCGGTGGTGTCGATGCCCAGCAGTTCAACGCTGCCGGTGGCTTCAGCACCGGCGCGGGTGGCGCGGTTGTTCAGGGCCGGCCAGCCCGGCAGTTCGATGACCACCACATCGCCGGTGTCGACGCTGTTGGCGGCAACGCTGGCCAGCGCCGGCGCGGCCTTGGAGATCGCGCTGGTGGCGATCGCGGTGGAGACGACCGGTGCGAAGCCGAACTGGGTGCCCTTGGGAAGCTTGAGTGCCATGGTGTATTTCCTCGTTGGATAAAAAAAAGCCCGGCGAATGCCGGGCTGGGGTGTTGCACGGGTGATGCGGTTTACGGGTCGACGTACCACAGGCCGAAATCGAGCCGCGCGCCGTACTTGTGCAGCATCGGCTCATGCACGGCGATTGCAGCGCCGAACGATTCGGCGGTCGGCAATCCTGCGCATACCTGATCCTCGATGTTGCGGATCAGGGTGTTGGCCTGGGCGCGGCTGTCTGCCCAGACGGTCAGCTGCACGCGAGCGTGCTTCTGTTCGGGAATGGAACCTTCGTTGAACCACACGGACTGTCCACCCATCTGCTGGTAGACGGCACACGGATAGATGACCGGTTCCGGCGGAAGGTCGGGATACAGCCGGCCCTGCAGCAGCGGGGCCAGCAGCGCGTGCAGCTGTGCTTCGTAACTCATCGCGGTGTCCTGGTTGGCGTCGCTCAGGCGATGCCTGAAGACTGTTCGGTGAACAGCACCGTGGTCTGGCGCCGGCTGAAGTCGGGCGCAACGCCGGTGATGTTGAAAACACGACCGTCATGCACGATGCGCATGCCGGCCTGGATGCCTGCCTGTCGTGCGGCTGCCAATCGGACATGGAAGCGCTGGCGCCGGATCGTTGCCGGCAGGCGGCTTTCCAGCGTCAGCCGCTGCACGCTGTCTGCGCGGTCGGCGATGATGGCGGCCCACAGTTCTGCCACCGGCTGCCAGGCGTCCAGCGGCTGCCCCCACGCATCGAGCTGGCCGTCCTGGCGCTCGATGCGGATGCGGCGATTGAAGTGGCCGGCGTTCATGGCGTTGCTGCCGATCGGTACGGATCAAGCAGCGCGGCCACGCCGAACGGCAGCTCCATTGCGATGGCAGCGGCGCCTGCCGGTGCATCGAACGTCTGCGCAGAGACGACCACGGCTTCGCGATGGGCGTACAGGTGGCCCAGCAACAGGCGCACCGCTGCACGGATGCTGTCGTTGACCGGCATGCCCTGCAGCAGGCGCGCACTGCGCGCGGTCGCCACGGCCAGGCGGCGATCGGCCACATCACGCATGGCCTTGGCCTTGGCCGCGTTGGTCTCGGCATTGGCGGCGGCAACCGCGGCTTCATGCCCGGTCACCGCCGCCGCCATGTCCTGCGGCAGCTGGTCCAGCGCCTGGTCCAGCGCGGCCTGATCGGCGTACAGCTCGCGGCCCAGATAGGCCGCGGCTGCGTCGCTGGCTGCGGCCAGCAGGTCACCCAGGATGGCGTCGTCAAAATCGCCGTCGATACGGCAGTGCGCGCGGCACTGCTCAAGGGTCAGCAGGGGCATCGAATCCTCCTTCGTTGATGGATGTGGAGTGCCCCGATCCTGCGCGCACGGCGGCGCCCCACGCGATCACCAGGACGGCGCGGGAAAGGCAGGATCGGGGCGGAAAACAGAACGGCTGCGACGGGGACGTCAGGGCCGGTGGCGGTGACCTCGCAGCGCGCGACGGCGCAAACGAAAGAAGCCCCCGGGGTCACCGGAGGCTTCTATGTCATCGTGGTACAAACGATACGCTTGGGGTGTGCACCCGTCAATCCGCAAACGGTTACCAGTCTGGTGACTTTTCCAGGCGCTGTGCGGGCGTGGTCATGGCGACGTGCCGCAGGCTGGATAGAATGGCAACGCGCTGCTTCCGCAGCCCATTTCCCGCTGGATTCCCGCATGCCTGCCACCCCCGAACGCTTCTTCGATGCGCGTACCGAACAAGGCGTGCTGCGCCTGTCCATCGCAGGCTCATTGCTGCTGGCTGCCGCTGCGGTGGTATTTGGTCTTCTGGCCAATTCCTCGCTGATCATCTTCGATGGCATCTACGGCCTGATCGATGTGGTGATGACGTGGCTGTCACTGCTGGTCGCGCGTCTGATCGCACTGTCCACCAGCACCGACGCGCTGCAGTCGCGGCTCAACCAGCGCTTCACCATGGGCTTCTGGCACTTGGAGCCCATCGTGCTGGGGGTGAGCGGCACGCTGATGATCGGCGCGGCACTGTATGCGCTGGTCAATGCGGTGGATGCGCTGATGTCCGGCGGCCGCCACATCGCACTCGGCCCAGCCATCGCCTTCGCCGGGTTGTCGATCATCGGCGAAGGTGCGCTGGCCTGGTTCGTGCTGCGCGTCAACCGCCGCATCGGTTCGGAGTTCATCGCGCTGGACGCGAAGAACTGGGTGATCGCCGCCAGCATGTCGGCCTGCTACCTGCTGGCCTTCCTTGGCGGCGTACTGGTGCGCGGCACCTCGCTGGCCTGGGTCGGGCCGTACATCGACCCGGCCATCCTCGCTTTCGTCTGCGTGCTGGTGATGATCGCCCCGCTCGGGACGGTGCGCCGGGCGCTGGCCGGCATCCTGCTGGTCACCCCGCCGGAACTGCAGGCGCACGTGGACGCGGTGGCACGCGCGATCGTGGCCAAGCATGGCTTCGTCGAGCATCGCAGCTACGTCGCCCAGGTGGGGCGTGGCGAGCAGATCGAGTTGTTCTTCGTGGTACGCGAGGACGACCCGCCGCGGCCCCTGCTGGAATGGGACCAGCTGCGCGACGAGATCGGCGATGCGCTGGGCGAGGCCTCGCCGGACCGCTGGCTGACCATCATGTTCACCACCGACCGCGAGTGGACGATCTAGGCCAACAGGACGATCAATCAAGTTTTTCGTACGGACTGCAACCCAACGTACGCAGAAACCGGGCAAAGTAGGCTCCATAGCAGTACCCACCCACTGATCAGGAGCATCCCGATGTCCATCGAAAAGGTTCTGTATACCGCCCAGGCCACCTCCACCGGCGGCCGTGAAGGCCGTTCCGTCTCGTCCGACAACGTGCTGGACATCCAGCTGTCGACCCCGCGCGAGCTGGGTGGTGCCGGCGGCCCGGGCACCAACCCGGAACAGCTGTTCGCCGCTGGCTACTCGGCCTGCTTCCTGGGCGCGCTGAAGTTCGTGGCCGGCCAGGCCAAGGTCGCGCTGCCGGCCGACACCACCGTCACCGGCAAGGTCGGCATCGGCCAGATCCCGACCGGCTTCGGCATCGAGGCAGAGCTGACCATCAACGTGCCGGGCGTGCCGCGCGAGCAGGTGGAAGAACTGGTGCAGAAGGCGCACATCGTGTGCCCGTACTCCAACGCCACCCGCGGCAACATCGACGTGACGCTGATCGTTGCCTGATGCGGTGCCGGGGTCGGATCCCTTTGCCACCGGCAAAGGGCTCTGACCCCATCCCAGGCCCGCACGGCTATATGGGGTCAGAGCCCTTTCGCGTTGCGAAAGGGATCCGACCCCCAAAAAAATGGGCGGATGCCGGTCGAAACCGGGCATCCGCCCATCCCACCTCGGGTGGGCCCCAGCACGTGGCCGGGGACGCATTCGCTGCGGCGCGCATCCATCCTTCTGGAGAAGAGCCCCCTTGTTGTTCAAGGGGGCGCGCCAACGGCGCGGGGATAAGGTGGAATGCGCGGACCAGCGACCAGTTACTGGTCGCTGGTGATGAGCTGCACGACGCTGGAGAAATCCAGCTTGCCGCGGCCGGCCTGGTGGTTCATCGAGTAGAGATTGCGGGCCACTTCGCCCAGCGGAATCGAAGCGCCGACACTCATCGCCGCTTCCACCGCCAGGCCCATGTCCTTCAGCATCAGATCGCTGCCGAAACCGCCGCTGTAGCCACGCGAGGCCGGCGCATTCTCCAGCACGCCCGGCCACGGGTTGCACACTTCGGTGGCCCAGCTGCGGCCGGTGCTGACCGCCATCATCTGCGACAGCACCTTGGGGTCCAGCCCGTGCGCCACGCCCAGTGCGATGGCTTCACCGGTCACCGCCATGATCACGCCCAGCGCCATGTTGTTGCACAGCTTGGCGACCTGGCCAGCGCCGCTGGCGCCGACGTGGAAGATGTTCTTGCCCATCGCCTGCAGCACCGGGCGTGCGCGTTCCAGCGCGTCTTCCTCGCCGCCGACGATGAAGGTCAGGGTGCCGGCCTGGGCGCCGGCGGTACCGCCGGACACCGGCGCGTCGATCATCTGCAGGCCACGCGCGGCGGCCGCTTCCGAGACCTTGCGGGCACTGGCCGGGGCGATCGTGCTGCAGTCGATGACCAGTGCACCGGCCGGGATCGCGGCAAGAATGCCGTCGTCGCCCAGGTACACGCCTTCGACATGACGGCTGGCCGGCAGCATCGAGATCACCACTTCGGCATCGGCCAGGGTGTCGCGCGCCGACGATGCAGCGCTGGCGCCGGCGTCGACAGCGGCCTGCACCGCGGCCGGAACCAGATCGAATACGCGCACGCTGTGGCCGTTCTTGACCAGATTGGCGGCCATCGGGCCACCCATGTTGCCCAACCCGATGAATGCAATGCGGCTCATGCAAGGCTCCTTTCAACAAGGGGAGTGCCCAGGTCGGCCAGCGGATGCGCGGCGTCGGCCCAGGGGGAAGCGAAGAAGGTGTCTGCCCACGCGCCAGTGGCCTCGGCCAGGGTGGCCGGGTTCCACTGCGGGTTGCGGTCCTTGTCGACCAGCAGCGCGCGGATGCCTTCGGCGAAATCACCATGGGCGGCGCAATGCAGGGCGACGATGTACTCCAGGCGGTAGATCGCGGCCAGGTCCTGGCCGGCACTGCGGCGCTGCAGTTCGTACGCCAACCGTGCCGAACCCGGTGCACCGGCAGCAAGGGTCTTCTGAGCCGCCTGCAACCAGGCGTCGTCGGTCTGCAGGCCGGCAATGCGCGCCACGATGGCTTCAAGGTCATCGCCTTCGCACAACGCATCGACCTGCGCCGCGTGGGCCAGCAGTGGACCGGTGGCGGCATCGCTGGCATGCGACTGCAGCAGATGGGTCAGGCGTTCGTGGTTGTGTGCGGTGTCATTGGACCAGGCCACCTGCAGCAGCGCATCGAACACCGCGCTGCGGCGTTCTTCGGCCACGTGCACGTCGGCCAGGCCGGCGTAGATGGCATCGCCCGGGTTGAGCAGTGCGCCGGTCAGGGCCAGGAACAGGCCACCCTTGCCCGGCACGCGCGACAGCAGCCAACTGCCACCTACATCGGGGAACAGGCCGACGGTGATTTCCGGGAAGGCCAGCTTGGAGCGTTCGCTGACCACACGGTGGCTGGCGCCGGACATCAGGCCGATGCCGCCGCCCATCACGATGCCGTGGCCCCAACACAGGATCGGCTTGGTGTAGGTGTGGATGAGGTAATCGACGCGGTATTCGACGTCGAAGAACTCGGCGGCATAGGCGTTCTGGCGGATGTCGCTGTGGCCGGCCTCACGGAAGGCGACCATGGCCTTGTACAGGCTGTGCAGGTCGCCACCAGCACAGAACGCCTTTTCGCCGGCGCCCTGCAGCACCACCATGGCGATGCCATCGTCGTCGGCCCAGGCATTCAGCTGGTTCAGCAGCAGGTGCGCCATCGGCAGCGAGAAACCGTTGAGCGTACGCGGCGCATTGAGCGTGGCGATGCCGATGCGCGTGCCGTTGCCGGCCACGCGCTCTTCGAACAGCACCGGTGCGTCGTCGGCAGCGGTATCCGTGCTCATGCGTTCTTCCACTGCGCGGCGCGCTTTTCCAGGAAGGCAGTCACGCCCTCGACCTGGTCGGCGGTGTCGAACAGGTCGACGAAGGCTTCGCGCTCGGCCACCAGCGCCGAGGCGTGGGTGCCGGTGCGGGTGGACTGCACCAGGGTCTTGCAGGCGGCGATGCTGGTCGGGCTCTGCTTGCCGGCCTTCTTCGCCCATTCCAGCGCCAGCGCCTTGGCTTCGCCCTTGCCGACCTTTTCTTCGGCCAGGCCAATGCGCAGCGCGGTCTCGGCGTTGATGCGCTCACCCAGCAGGATCATGCGCTTGGCCCAGCCCTCGCCGACCAGGCGCGGCAGGTTCTGGGTACCGCCGGCACACGGCAGCAGGCCGACGGTGGCCTCCGGCAGCGCGACCTGGGCATGGTCTTCAATGATGCGCAGGTCGCAGGCCAGCGCGCACTCCAGGCCACCGCCCATGGCGTAGCCGTTGATCGCGGCGATCGACACGCCACGGAAACCGGACAGCGCTTCGAAGGCTTCACCGAAGCGGCGCGCGGCCTCACGTGCAGCGGCCTTGTCGCCGGAGGCGAACTGGTTGAGGTCGGCACCGGCGGAGAAGAATTTCTCGCCATCACCGGTGATCACCAGCGCGTAGATGTCGCGGTCTGCGTTGAGCGCGCCGACCAGGTCGCGCAGCGCCGACAGGCTGTGCACGGTCCAGGTATGCGCCGGCGGGTTGTTCAGGGTGACCACGGCGGTGTGGCCATCGACCTCCACCTTCAGGCCCACGTGCTCCTGGGTACGCCAATCCTTCATCGCAGTTCCTCTTCGGTGTTGAGCAGGTGACGGGCAACAATCACCCGCATGATCTCGTTGGTGCCTTCCAGGATCTGGTGCACGCGGCAGTCACGCAGCAGGCGCTCGATCGGGTATTCGCGGATGTAGCCGTAGCCCCCGTGGATCTGCAGCGCTTCATTGCAGACGTTGAAACCGGCATCGGTGGCGAAGCGCTTGGCCATCGCGCACCACACGTTGGCATCGCTGGCACCGGCATCGAGCTTGCGTGCCGCGGTGTGCACCATCTGCCGTGCAGCCACCAGCTGGGTGACCATGTCGGCCAGCTTGAACTGCAGCGCCTGGAACTCGGCCAGCGCCTTGCCGAACTGGCGGCGCTCGCCCATGTAGCGGCGCGCAGCATCCAGTGCACCCTGTGCGGCACCCAGCGAGCAGGCGGCGATGTTGATGCGGCCGCCGTCCAGCCCCTTCATCGCCAGCTTGAAGCCGCCGCCTTCCTCTCCCAGAAGGTGGCTGACCGGCACGCGGACGTTCTCGAAGGTGATGCCACGGGTGGGCTGGCTGTTCCAGCCCATCTTCTCTTCCTTGCGGCCGAAGCTGATGCCCGGCAGGTCCGCCGGCACCGCAATGGCGCTGACACCGCCGGCACCGGCACCGCCGGTACGCGCCATCACCACCAGCAGCTCGGTGGCACCGGCGCCGGAAATGAAGGCCTTCGAGCCGTTCAGCACGTAGAAGTCGCCATCGCGCACGGCGGTGGTCTTCAGCGACGCCGCATCGGAACCCGCACCCGGTTCGGTCAGGCAGTACGAGGCCAGCTTGCTGCCCGAGGACAGATCGGTGCCCCACGCATCGCGCAGGGCCGGCTGGCCCCACCTGGACACCATCCACGAGGCCATGTTGTGGATGCTGATGTACGCCGCGGTCGACGGATCGACGTTGGCGAGCTCCTCGATGACGACGGCGGCGTCCAGTCGGCTCAGGCCGCTGCCGCCCACTTCCGGGTCCATGTACAGACCGCAGAAGCCCAACTCACCGGCCTTGGCGATCGCCTCGCGCGGAAAGATGCCCTCCGCATCCCATCGCGCGGCGTGCGGCGCCAGTTCGGCCTGTGCGAAGTCGCGCGCCGCCTCGCGGTACGCCTGCTGCGCTTCTTCCAGTTCCGTCGTCATCGAGTGGCTCATGGCTGCTCCTGCCGTTACTTCAGGCTGATCGTGGTGTTGACGCCGTGGCTCAGCGTCTCGTCATCGAACCAGCGCGCGGTGACCGTCTTGGTCTGGGTGTAGAACAGCACCACCTGCTTGCCATACGGGCCCAGGTCACCCAGCTTGGAGGCGCGCGAACCGGTGAACGAGAACAGCGGCACCGGCACCGGGATCGGCACGTTGATGCCGACCTGGCCGACGTCGATGTCTTCCTGGAACTTGCGCGCGGCAGCGCCGGACTGGGTGAACAGTGCGGTGCCGTTGCCGTTCGGGTTGCTGTTGACCATCGCGATGGCCTCTTCCAGCGTTTCCGCTTCGAGGATGACCAGCACCGGCCCGAAGATTTCTTCCTGGTAGATGCGCATGTCGGTGGTGACACCGGCAAAGATGGTCGGGCCAACGAAGTTGCCCTTCTCGAAGCCATCGACCTGCGGCTTGCGGCCATCGAGCACCAGCTTGGCGCCCTGCTCCACGCCCGAGGCGATCAGGCCTTCCACGCGCTCGCGGGCGCTGCAGGAGATGACCGGGCCGACGTCGGTACCGGACACGGTGCCGGCGCTGACCTTCAGGGTCTGGGCCTTGGCCACCAGGTCCTGCACCCAGTTGCGCGCTTCACCGACCAGCACCAGCGTGGAAGCCGCCATGCAGCGCTGGCCAGCGGCACCGAAGGCGGCACCGACCATTGCGTTGAGGGTCTGTTCCTTGTTGGCGTCCGGCAGCACCACGGCGTGGTTCTTGGCGCCCATCATGCACTGCACGCGCTTGCCGGCCAGCGAGGCGCGGTTGTAGACGTGTGTGCCGACGCGGGTGGACCCGACGAACGACACGGCCTTGATGTCCGGGTGGTCGCAGATCGCGTTGACCACTTCCTCGCCGCCGTGGACGACGTTCAGCACGCCCTTGGGAATGCCGGCTTCCAGCGCCAGCTCGACCAGGCGCATGGTGACCATCGGGTCCTGCTCGGACGGCTTGAGGATGAAGGTGTTGCCCGTTGCAATCGCCATCGGGAACATCCACAGCGGAATCATCGCCGGGAAGTTGAACGGGGTGATGCCAGCGCACACGCCCAGCGGCTGCATGATCGTGTAGGTGTCCACGCCATTGGCCACGTTGTTGGCCAGCTCGCCCAGCTGCAGGTTGCCGATGGCGGCGGCGTGCTCGACCACTTCCAGGCCGCGGAACACATCACCTTCGGCGTCCGGCAGGGTCTTGCCCTGTTCGGCGGTGAGGATGTGGGCCAGCTCACTCATGTTTTCGCGGATCAGCTGCTGGTACTTCAGGAAGATGCGCGCGCGGGTGCCGATCGGGGTCTTGCGCCAGGTCTTGAAGGCTTCCTTGGCGGCGGCGACGGCGGCGTCCACTTCGCCGGTGGTGGCGAACGGCACCTGGGCCAGCACGTCCTGGGTGGCCGGATTGATCACGTCCTGCCAGTGGGAAGTGGCCGATTCAACGAACTGGCCATCGATCAGCATGCGGATACGGGGCGCTGCAACAGTCATGACGACAATCCCACAGGGTGCGAAAGATGCTTGGCATTATTCACAGCACCCGGCTCGATTTCCGGGCTGAATCCGCTTAATCTGGCCAACGCGCCCCACGATTCCTGTTAATTCTGTGAATTATTCAGCTCCCCAGCGGCAACTCGGCCTGCGCCTGCTGCGGCTGCGCGAGCAGCGCGGCTACAGCCAGGCCGATCTGGCGCGTGCGCTGGGGCTGTCGGCCAGCTACCTGAACCAGATCGAGCGCAACAAGCGCCCACTGACACCGGCGGTGCAGAAGAAGCTGGGAGAGGTGCTGGGCGACGTTTCCTCGCTGTTCGATGACGATGAGCCCGCCGCCCTGCAGGAGGCGCTGGGCGAAACCCTGCGCGACCTGGGCCTGGCCGAGGTCAGCGCGACCGAACTGCGCGCCCTGGCCGGCAACCTGCCGCAGGTCAGCCGCGCGCTGTTGGACCTGCACCGTCGTCACCTGGCGCTGCGCGAGCACGCGGCCGCACTGGAGTTCCAGCTGGGCGAGCCCGGCGCCGGCAGCACCCTGCCGGCCGGCGACCAGGTGCGCGAGTTCTTCAACCGCATGCACAACCACATTCCCGAACTGGACGAACTGGCCGAACGCCTGTTCGCCGAGTGGGGGCTGTCGCCCGGGCATGTGGCACCGCGGCTGCGCCAGCTGCTGGCCGACCGCCATGGCGTGCTGGTGGAAGTGGCCGCACTGCAGGCCGGGCGCGAAAAGCGGCACTACGATGCCGGTGCGCGGCGGCTGTGGCTGCCCGATTACCTGGAGCCCGGACAGCAGGCGTTCCAGATGGCGGCCGAGCTGGCCCTGCACGGCTACCTGCCGCAGATCGATGCGGTGGTGGCGCGCGCCGGGTTCACCGATGAGGCACGCATCGCGCAGGCGCGGATCGGTCTCTCCAACTATTTCGCCGGTGCGCTGGTGATGCCGTACATGCGCTTCCTGCGTGCAGCCGAAACCAGCAGCTACGACATCGAACTGCTGGCGCACCAGTTCGGCGTCGGCTTCGAAGCGGTCTGCCACCGGCTGAGCACGCTGGCACGGCGCAGCGCGCCCGGCCTGCCGTTCTTCTTCATCCGCGTGGATCGGGCGGGCAACGTCTCAAAGCGCCATTCGGCCACCGATTTCCACTTCTCGCAGGTGGGTGGATCGTGCCCGCTGTGGATCGTCTACGAGGCGTTCAACCAACCCGGGCGCATCCTCACCCAGACCGCGCGCATGCCCGATGGCCGCCGTCATTTCTGGCTGGCGCGGCAGGTCAGCAGTGGCCCGGTCGGCCATGGCCAACCGCGCAAGACCTTCGCGGTGGCGCTGGGCTGCGACCTGCAGCATGCCGAACGCCTGGTGTATTCACTGGGGCTGGATGTGCAGAGCCCGGGCAATTCGGTATCGATCGGCCCGGGGTGCCGGGTATGCCCGCGCGAGGACTGCATGCAGCGCGCGTTCGCGCAGTTGCCGGGGCGGTAGGGGGTTCTGCAGGGCTGCGCCCTGCACCCGTGGTAGCGCCGGCCGCTGGCCGGCAAGAGCAGCAACCACTGCGGGGTCAGATCCGTTTTCCTGCGGAAACGGATCTGACCCCGATTCGACCGCAGGATCGGGTCAGTAGATCGGGGTCACCTTCATCTGCGGCAGCGGACGCGGTGCGCCGTCGGTGAGGTCGGGGCCGAGGTCCTCCCAGGTGCGGCCCTGCTCGACCATCAAGCCCCACAACTGCTGCGAGGCCAGCCGTTTGTCTTCCGAGCCCAGCTTGTACGACGGTGGCGTCGGCTGACCGCTGGCGACCATCGCGTACGCCGCGCGGTAGGCCAGCACCTGCTGCGCCGGATCATCGGTGCGCGCCACTTCCAGCGTGTAGCGCTGGTAGGCCGAGGCCAGGTTGCGCCAGCGGATCCAGTAGTGGTTCTCGAACGAGAACGAACAGAAGCGCGCACCGGCCAGGCTGCCCTTGTCGGCGATGCGGGAGAGTACCTCCTGCGGCATGTCCAGGTTCATGCCGCCTTCGTCGCCCTGCAGGCTGACGTGCACGATGCGGTCGCGGTAGCCCGGTGCGCGCGCCTGCAGCAGGTCGCGCCAGTTCTGCATGGTCGCCACCACCGCGAACAGGAAACGACCCAGCTCGGCTGCGGCCAGTGGCGTGGCGATGGACTGGTAATGCCGTTGCCAGCCGTGGCGGTTTTCGGTGGGCAGGAACACCGCATGTTCCAGCGCCTGGCGGCCACCGCTGCCCTGGCTCACCGCTTCGGCGTGCTGTGGATAGACCAGGTTGATGGCGAAGGTCGGCCAGCGCGGCAGCGCGGCGTCGAACAGATGGATCGGGAAGTTGCTGCTGATGCCGCCATCGGAGAACCAGCAGATGCGGAAGGCGGTGATCACCGGGCCGCAGGTCTGCCCGGCACTGGTCAGCCCTTCCATGCTGTCGGCAACGTTGTGCTCCTGGTCGGCTGCGGGGGCGGTCGGTTCGCAGCGTCGTTCGCGGCGTGAGGGTTCATGCAGCGGCACCGCGCTGATCAGCAGCGGGAAGCTCAGGCTCATGCGCGTGGCCACCAGCACCGGCAGCTTCGGGCCCTGTGGCAGGTGGTAGTACTGCCGCCCGTCCACCTCCAGCGGCGGGCCGGCCTGGCTCACCAGCCACTGCACCACGCCGGCGGGGAACAGCTGCTCGAACTCCTCGCGCAGGAACCAGAACTGCGCACCGCCCAGCGGCAGCGTGCGCGGCTCATTGTGCGAGATGCAGGTGGTGATCATCTGCAGGCTGATCGCATGCGGGCTGTCCGGCTCACCGGCGTAGCGCGGCGCATCGTGCAGGTCGGCGAAGGTCAACGGTGCATCCAGCGGCTTGCCCGACAGCTGCTGCAGGCATTCATGCAACCACTCGGTCAGCGCCGGCCTGCGTGGATCGCGGCTGAGGCCGCTGCACAGGCCCAGCAGGTTGCGACGCGCCACCCGCGCGACCCGCAGCGCGGCACCAGCCACACCCGCACCGTAGGCGCACAGCAGTGATGGCAGCAGCGTGGCGGCCACGCCGCTCCAGCCACCGCCCCACCAGCCCAGGCCGAGCAGCAGCGCCAGCGACACCAGCACTTCCAGCGGCGCGATCTCGAATACCGCAACGGCCAGGCACAGCAGTTTGTGCGGCAGGCGGGCATTGCCGGTCAGCACCACCAGCAGCCGATAGGCCGCGCGCGCGCCGCGCGCCGGCTGGAACAGGCTGTAGATGAAGCCGCGCCGGGACAGCTGTGCCGACACCGCCGACAGCCCGCCATAGCCTGCATCGCCGGGCAGCTGCTCGCCGGCCTGCTGGCGGCGATCGCCACAGGCCGCTGCAGCCGCCACCGCTGCCGCAATGGCGCCGGCTGAAGTGCCGCCGATGCTCTTGAAGCGATACTCGCGGGCCAGCGCCAGTACCGCATTGGGGTACACGATGCCGCTGGTGATGCCGCCTTTCATGACCAGATCGCAGTACTTGTCCGCCACTGTCTTGCCCCCGAGCATGCCGTCCGCCGCGTGGGTTGCAGTATGGCGCAGGGGCTTCTCAGGGCCTGAGAACAACGGCGCAGTCCGCGCACGCAATGCGCCGTTCAGCAGAAAGCACGGCTGCAGGCTTGACCCGCCCCGCCATCGGCGTAGCATCTGCAGCAAGCCAAGGGACAGACCCGCGGCTGCCACAACGACATGAGGGATTCTCATGGAATTCGACTATCTCGTCTTCATCGGGCGATTCGAGCCCTTCCACAACGGCCACGCCGCCGTTGCCCGCCTGGCCCTGAGCCGGGCCCGCAAGCTGATCTTCCTGGTCGGCTCTGCCGATACCCCCCGCAGCCTGCGCAATCCCTGGACCGTGGCCGAACGCGCCGTGATGATCCAGGCGGCCCTCGACGGCCACACCGACCGTCTGCTGATCCGCCCGCTGCGTGACCACCTGTACAACGAAGCACAGTGGATCGCCAACGTGCAGCGCCAGGTGGCTGACGCCCTGCGCAACGACGGTGCCGCCGCCGATGCCAGGGTAGGCCTGATCGGCATGGACAAGGATGCGTCCAGCTACTACCTGCGCGAGTTCCCGCAGTGGCCGCTGGTGGACGTGCAGCACACCGCCACCCTGTCGGCCACCGAGCTGCGGCGCTACCTGTTCGAGGCCGGCGACGTCGACTTCCACGGCGCGCTGCTGATGCTGCGTGGCAATGTGCCGGCGCCGGTGTACGACATGCTCGAAGCGTTCCGCAAGAGTGCGCCTGCGTATGGCCAGCTGGTGGCCGAGTACCGCTTCATCGAACAGTACAAGGCCGCCTGGAAGGATGCGCCCTACGCGCCCACCTTCGTCACCACCGATGCGGTGGTGGTGCATTCGGGCCACGTGCTGCTGGTGCGTCGCCGCTCGGAACCCGGCAAGGGGCTGTGGGCATTGCCCGGCGGCTTCGTCGGCCAGGAACAGAGCCTGCTCGACAGCTGCCTGCGCGAACTGCGCGAGGAAACCCGCCTGAAGATTCCGTTGCCGGTGTTGAAGGGGTCGCTGAAGGGCCAGCAGGTGTTCGACCACCCGGACCGCAGCCAGCGTGGCCGCACCATCACCCACGGTTTCCACTTCGAGTTTCCGGCCGGCGAGCTGCCGCCGGTGCGCGGTGGCGACGATGCCGACAAGGCACGCTGGATACCGGTGAGTGAAGCACTGGACATGGGCCCTCAGCTGTTCGAAGACCACCTGCACATCCTGGAGTACTTCCTCGGCCGCGGCTGACCGGCCCGGCTTTCCCACTGGCGGATAGACCGCCGGTGCCACCCGACGCGAAGGAGCTTCCGTCATGCACTACCTCGATAATCTTCTCCTCAACACCGACAGCTACAAGGCCAGCCATTGGCTGCAGTACCCGCCGGGTACCGATGCCACGTTCTTCTACGTCGAATCACGTGGCGGCCTGCACGATCGCACGGTGTTCTTCGGCCTGCAGGCGATCCTCAAGGACGCGCTGGCACGACCGGTCACCCACGCCGACATCGACGACGCTGCGGCGGTATTCGCCGCGCATGGCGAACCGTTCAACGAGGCCGGCTGGCGCGATATCGTCGACCGGCTTGGCGGCCACCTGCCGGTGCGCATCCGCGCCGTTCCCGAGGGCAGCGTGGTGCCCACCCACCAGGCACTGATGACCATCGAGTCGACCGATCCGGCCGCGTTCTGGGTGCCGTCGTACCTGGAAACGCTGCTGCTGCGCGTGTGGTATCCGGTCACCGTGGCCACCATCAGCTGGCACGCACGGCAGACCATCGCCGCGTTCCTGCAGCAGACCAGCGACGACCCGCAGGGGCAGCTACCGTTCAAGCTGCACGACTTCGGCGCGCGCGGTGTATCGAGCCTGGAATCGGCCGCGCTGGGCGGTGCCGCACACCTGGTCAACTTCCTCGGCACCGATACCGTATCGGCGCTGTGCCTGGCGCGCGCGCACTATCACGCGCCGATGGCCGGCTATTCGATTCCCGCCGCCGAGCACAGCACCATCACCAGCTGGGGCCGCGAGCGCGAGGTGGACGCCTACCGCAACATGCTGCGCCAGTTCGGCACGCCCGGTGCGATCGTGGCGGTGGTATCGGACAGCTATGACATCTACCGCGCCATCAGCGAGCACTGGGGTACCACCCTGCGCGATGACGTGATCGCCTCGGGCGCCACCCTGGTCATCCGCCCCGACTCGGGCGACCCGGTGGAGGTGGTTGCCGAAAGCCTGCGCCGGCTGGATGAAGCGTTCGGCCACACCCTCAACGGCAAGGGCTACCGCGTGCTCAACCACGTGCGGGTGATCCAGGGCGATGGCATCAACCCGGATACCATCCGCACCATCCTGCAACGCATCACCGACGACGGCTACGCCGCCGACAACGTAGCCTTCGGCATGGGCGGTGCGCTGCTGCAGCGGCTGGACCGCGATACGCAGAAGTTCGCACTGAAGTGCTCGGCGGCGCGGGTCGAGGGTGAGTGGATCGACGTCTACAAGGATCCGGTCACCGACGCCGGCAAGGCCAGCAAGCGTGGCCGCATGCGCCTGCTGCGCCGCCTGGACGATGGCAGCCTGCATACGGTGCCACTGCCGGCCAACGGCGACGACACCCTGCCGGACGGCTTCGAGGACGCAATGGTGACCGTGTGGGAGAACGGCCGCCTGCTGCACGACCAGCGGCTGGACGACATCCGCACGCGGGCGGCCGTGGGGCATTGAAGGTGCATCCCGACCGGGGTCAGAGCCCGCTGCGTGGCAGCGGGATCCGACCCCTTCCTTCCGCTGGGGTCGGATCCCGTTGCAGCGTAGCGGGTTCTGACCCCTGCGCTCTTGACCGGCGCCACCAACAGGTCCACCTTGCACACGCCGAAGGTATCCCTCCCATCGCTGCGGCGCGGGGAGGGATTTAAACGGGAATCCGGTGAAGGCGCCTCGCGCGTCCATTCCGGAGCTGCCCCGCAGCGGTGAATGGAAACGAATCCTGCCAACAGCACTGGGCTCGCGCCTGGGAAGCGGCGGGTAGTAGGTGGGCTGCGGCCCGTGTCCATCAGCCCGAATACCGGCCCCGGCCGGGGGACACGACCGTCCCCTGACTCGACCTGGAATCTCCGCGGGGAGGTTGCCGGGGCCGTCGTCGTCCTGCGCGTGCAGGCGGTGTGGCCGCGCGCGTCCTGTTCACGGTATCCGGCCAGACCCGTTCACCCACGCGCTGATGCATGGGCCACCGCCGTTGCCGGCGGTCCATGCGGTACCTGACGATGACCGAGCTCCAACGCCCCACCCTGACCCTGCCCGCCGACGGCAAGCGCCTGCTGCTGCATTCGTGCTGCGCGCCCTGTTCCGGCGAAGTGATGGAGGCGATCACCGCCTCCGGGATCGACTACGCGATCTTCTTCTACAACCCCAACATCCACCCGGTGAAGGAATACGAGCTGCGCAAGCAGGAGAACATCCGCTTCGCCGAGCAGCACGGCATTCCTTTCATCGACTGCGACTACGACACCGACAACTGGTTCAGCCGTGCGCGGGGCATGGAAAACGAACCCGAACGCGGTATCCGCTGCACGATGTGCTTCGACATGCGTTTCGAGCGCACCGCGCTGTATGCGCACGAGCACGGCTACGACACCATCAGTTCGTCGCTGGGCATCTCGCGCTGGAAGAACATGGCGCAGATCAACGACTGCGGGATCCGTGCGGCGTCGCGCTATGAAGGCCTGCAGTACTGGGACTACAACTGGCGCAAGGGCGGCGGCGCCAGCCGCATGATCGAGATCAGCAAGCGCGAGCAGTTCTACCAGCAGGAATACTGCGGCTGCGTGTACTCGCTTCGCGATGCCAACCGCCATCGCCGCGAGAATGGCCGCGAGCGGATCAGGATCGGCCTGCTGTACTACGGGCAGGACGCTGGGACGCCACAGGGCGATTGACGTGCAGGCATGGGGCGGCCACGCTGGTCGCCCCTTCTGTTGTAGCGGACCTGCCATGACCGCCCTGCCCGCCGATGTCGCCCTGCTGGTGATCGACCTGCAGCCGGACTTCATGCCCGGTGGCGCCTTGGCCTGCGACCAGGGCGATGCGCTGGTGGCACCGATCGCCGATCTGTTGGCGCAGCGCCGCTACCGCACCGTGGTGGCGACCCAGGACTGGCACCCGGCCGACCATGCCTCGTTCGCCAGCCAGCACCCCGGCCAACGCCCCTTCGAGACCATCCTGCTGCACGCGCAGCCGCAGACGCTGTGGCCGGACCACTGCGTGCAGGGCAGCGCCGGTGCCGCGCTGCACCCGGGCGTGGACTGGACCGTGGCCGACCTGATCCTGCGCAAGGGCACGCGCCAACAGGTGGATTCGTACAGCGCCTTCCGCGAGAACCATGGCCCAGATGGCGAGCGCCCGGCCACCGGCCTGGCCGGCTGGCTGCACGAGCGCCGCATCCGCGAAGTGCACGTGTGCGGCCTGGCCCGCGACTACTGCGTGCTGTGGAGCGCGCAGGATGCGGTGAAGTCCGGCTTCCGGGTGAAGTTCCTGTGGGACCTGACCCGGCCGGTGACCGAAGCCAACGACGCGATGGTGCGCGATGCGCTGGGCAAGGCGGGAATCGCGACCGCCTGACCCACGACGGTAGTGCCGGCCGCTGGCCGGCAACGCCTGGATCCCTGCAGTTGCCGGCCCACGGCCGGCACTAACGGATAAAATCCGTGCGTTGC
>NZ_JCACKF010000017.1:87911-127452 GCF_059505245.1 Stenotrophomonas sp. | reverse complement strand
ACCGCTGACCTCCTGCATGCCATGCAGGCGCTCTCCCAGCTGAGCTATGGCCCCACGTCGCTGAGGAGCGAAATAATAGCCTTGCCCCCGGGGGTTGGCAAGCATTTGTTGCACTTTTCTTCACGCGCGTTGCTATGCCGCGTCGTCGGTCAGCGCCGCCAGGATCGGGCACTGATCCAGCGTGCCGTGGCCGGGGCAGGCGTCGACCAGCTGAGAAAGCGCGGTGTGCATGCGCTGCAGTTCGGCCATGCGTTGTGCAATGTCCTGCAGCCGGGCCTGCGCCGTGTCGCGCACACTGCCCATGTCCTGTGAGTGGCGGTCACTGAGCGCCAGCAGTTCGGCGATTTCTTCCAGGCTGAAGCCCAGCGTCTTGGCGCGGCGGATGAAGCGCAGCCGGCGCAGGTCCTGCTCACCGAAGATGCGGTAGCCCCCGGCCGAGCGTGCCGCCGTGGGCAGCAACTGCTGGCGTTCGTAGTAGCGCACCGTATCGATCGGCACGCCGGCCCGGCGTGCCAGTTGACCAATGTTCATGGCGGATTCCTGCGGATGCTGCCGCTCATTGTGAAGCCTTGAGTCTGGTCCAGGGTCAAGGTCCCGTCGCTGACGGCGCATTCAGCGCACTTTGCAACTTTCTTCATAGCCCCACCGTCGTGGCAGTTCCTACCCTGCGCCTGAACCGGCCGCTGGACGGCCTGCAACGAACCGAGGAGATGGTCTGTGGAAGGATTCAGGAACGAAGGATTCGTCGAGGTCGCGGTGGTCGAATACCCGGGAGGCGACCCGTCGGCCGCCTCCGTGCTGACCGAGATGGCACATGTCGCCAACCGGCTTGCCCAGCAGCAGCGCCGTCCGTTCAAGCGTGTCCTGGTGACCCGCTGGATCGTGCCGGCGAGCCAGACCGGCGTGCATCGCATTGCCGGCGCGGAGATGCTCGAGGCGGACATCCCCGCCGTGATCGCCGTGCCTGGCCAGATCAGCCAGGGCGTCTGCCTGCGCGCCGATGAGGTGCTGCTGGATTGGCTGCGCGCGCATTACGACGGTGGCAGTCTGCTGGCTGCCGCCAGCGACGGTGTCAGCATGCTGGCACGCGCCGGTCTGCTGGCTGGGCGCACCGTCAGTGGTCCGGACCTCGGGCGCCATCCGGGCCTGCAGGGGCAGTCGGCCAGCTGGGTACCCAGCGAGCGCGCGCTGGTCGATGACGGCGACCTGCTGACGGTGGCCGGTTCCCAGGCCTGGCGCTTCCTCGCCCTGCGCCTGCTGTACCGGCTGCACGGCCAGGGCGTGGCGAGTTCCGTGGCGCAGCAGCTGGGGATCACGGTTCCGGCGGCGATCCAGCAGGATCTCGAGCGTTTCAGTGCCAACTTCGCCCACGGCGATCGCGACGTACTGAAGGCGCAACGCTGGCTGCATACCACCGCTGCGCGCGGCGCCACGCTCGGTGCGATCTGTGAGATTTCCGGGCTGGAGCCGCGAACCCTGCAGCGGCGCTTCCTGAAGGCCACCGGCCTGCGCCCGATCGAGTATTGCCAGCGGTTGCGTATCGCCAAGGCGCAGACGCTGTTGCAGCAGGGGGCGGGCATCGATGAAGTGGCCTGGGGCGTGGGCTATGCCGACCAGAGCGCATTCCGTCGTCTGTTCCTGCGCATTGTTGGAATGACGCCGGCCAACTATCGCCGGCTGGTCAACAACAAGCGGCGCGAGCGGCCGCTGTTGTCATCGGTGGCAGGCAGCCTGCGCGGGCTGCAACCGGCGCCCGGCATGCAGATGCCGCGCAGCGTGGCCTGATGCCTGCAGTAGGCGTCGCGCTTGCAACCTGGGCGCGACGCTTCGACCATGCGGGTAACGGATGATGGGGCAGGTGGGCTGATGTCGAGTGTGGGACCGGTACCGATGCCGGTGGTGTTGATCCTGATGTGCGTGCTGCTGGCCATGGCGGTAGCACGCCTGTGGCCGCGTCGGAAAGACGGGATGGCAGTGCCTTCCGCGGCCAGCCTGGTTCTGGACATGTTGCTGATCGGCCTGCTGTGCGGACGCATCAGCTTCGTCGCCTTGAACTTCGCGCTTTACCGTGAGGCCCCGTGGAGCATCCTGCAGATCGCCGACGGTGGGTATCACCTTGCAGTCGTGCTGGCTGCGGGCCTGGCGTGGGGCACCTGGCGGCTGCGGCTCTGGCGCGCGTTGCGTGCGCCGGTGCTGGCGGGCGCACTGGTGGGCGTGGTGTCGTGGGTGGTGGGCAGCCACCTGCTGTCAGCCTGGCAGGAGCAGCGGATGCCGCTGCCGGCGGTGCAGGTGGCCGATCTGCAGGGGCGCGTGATCGACCTGCAGCAGTTCCGGGGCAAGCCACTGGTGCTGAATCTCTGGGCCAGCTGGTGTGGGCCCTGCCGGCGCGAGATGCCGGTGCTGGCATCCGCACAGCAGACCCACACCGACGTGCAGTTCGTGTTCCTCAACCAGGGGGAAACCCTGGACGAAGTGAAGGGTTTCATTGCATCCGAACAGCTCCGGCTGGGCAATGTGCTGCTGGACGATACCGCCTCGGCGTCAACCGTGCTGGGTGTGCAGGCCTATCCGTCGACGCTGTTCTTCGACGCCGAAGGTCGCCTGCGTGAACTGCACCTTGGCGAACTGACGGCGGCGGGTCTTGAACACAAACTGCGCCGGCTGCGGTAGCCTGCGCGGGCATCTCATTACGGAGTTCCCATGTTGTCGACTTCCCTGCGCATCGCTCCGGCGGTGCTGTTGCTGCCGGTCATGCTGGCATTGGCCGCCTGCAGCCAGGCCCAGACCCCGCCGGGCAAGACGGCGGCAGCGCCGGCCGCCGGCGCTCCGGCCACCGCGGCCAAGGGTGACCGTCCCGCAGTGCTGAAAGGCATCGAGAAGCACGGCTTCGAAGTCGTTGCCGAGTTTGATGCACCGGGTGGCCTGCGTGGCTTCGCCGGCGTGGTGGGGGGGCAGCAGCCCGCCGCCGCGTACGTGACCGCCGACGGCAAGCATGTGCTGGTGGGCAGCCTGTTCGATGCCGAAGGCAACGATGTGGCCGCCGAGGCGGTGGAGAAGCTGGTCGCTGCACCGATGTCGGCCAAGATGTGGACCAAGCTGGAAGCCAGCGCCTGGGTGCGTGACGGCAAGGCCGATGCACCGCGTGTGGTCTATACCTTCAGCGATGCCAACTGCCCGTACTGCCACAAGTTCTGGGAAGCGGCGCGTCCGTGGGTTGACGCCGGCAAGGTGCAGTTGCGCCACATCATGGTTGGCGTGATCCGCGAGGACAGCCCGGCCAAGGCCGCCGCCATCCTCGCGGCGCGTGATCCGAGCGCGGCGCTGCTGGAGAATGAGCACCAGTTCGACCGTGGCGGCATCAAGGCGCTACCGAGCATCAGCCGCGAGATCGCAGGCAAGCTTGATGCCAACCAGGTCCTGATGATCGAGATGGGCTTCCAGGGCACGCCGGGCATCCTGTTCCAGGATGCACAAGGGCAGGTGCAGCGTCGCGCGGGCCTGCCGCAGGGCGCCGACCTGCAGACGGTGCTGGGTCCGCGCTGATCGCCGCCAACGTCGTGATGTAACCGACAGGCCCGCATGGCAGCATGCGGGCCTGTTGCATTTCGGCGCTCCTGCGGCGGGCGGAGAGGGCAGCAGGGCTGCGCAGCAGCTGTTCGTCGTCACATCTGAATCGTGACTGACATCAAGCATCGCGCCTTGATTCCAATCAAGGTCAAAAACGACAGGCGGATTAGCCTGTTGACGCATGGAATACAGCGTCAACGCGCCATGGATGCCGCGCCAGACATGCCTTGAACCAGGGCGGTCGGCACAGCCATTCACGACACTCTCACTCCCCGATTGTTACCCAGACCGCTGCGGTCGCCACCTCTCTGGCAGCGCGGCCTTGATGGGCTCGACACCGGTGCGGGCAGGGCAGTGTCATCGTCCTGTTGCCTGCCGGATGCAGGCTGGCCGGTGTCGTCAACGCAGTATCCGCATTTCCAGCAACGGCGACGCGAGGCCAGGGCACTGTGCGCCTGTATCCGGCCAGCGCGCTGCGAATGTTTGTCCAGGGAGGATGCAATGCGCTTGGCGGTACTGAGTCTGGCCTGTTCGACCGCACTGGCGATCGCGCCAGCGTATGCGCAGCAGCATGGCCAGGAAGATGCGCAGGCGTTGCGGCAGGAAATCGCTGCCATGCGCCAGGCATTGGAAGGCATGCAGCAGCGCCTGGATCGGCTTGAGCAGCGCGAGGGCTCAGCGCCTGCCGCCGTGGCGCAGGCCCCGACCCTGGCAGCAACGGCGGGCGGCAGCGCCAGCATGCTGCACCCGACCCAGGTGCCGGGCGTGGCGCAACCGGTGCTGCCGCAGCGCGAATCGGTGGCCGATCCCTCAACGGCGGCGTCGCGTCCCGACAGTGCAGCCGGTCCGACCGACCCCGATCTGAAAGGCTTCTTCGCCATTCCCGGCACCGATACGGTGATCCGCATCGGCGGCTACGCCAAGCTCGATGCGATTGCCGATTCGCGTGCGGCCGGTGACGAAGATCAGTTCATTCCGTCGTCGATGCCGGTGGGTGGCAGCCATCGCGATGTCTCCAATTTCAACATCCATGCCAAGCAGACCCGCTTCAGCTTCGAGGCGCGGCGCCCGACCACGCACGGCAACCTGCGTTTCTACCTGGAGAACGATTTCTTCGGCAGCAGTGAGGGGTATGAGTTCCGCCTGCGACACGCCTATGGGCAGCTTGGCAACACCTATGCCGGCTATGGCTACTCCAGCTTCATGGACCCGGACAGCCTGCCGGACACACTGGATTTCGCAGGGCCTGGCGGTGCCGGATACCTGCTGGTGGCGGGCATCCACCACAGCTTTGCGATAGGCAAGGGCAACACCCTGACCGTCGCCGCTGAAGACCCGAAGACTGAACTCGCCGGCGCCAGCGATGCTCGCACGGCAGTCAACCGCCTGCCCGATGTGACCGTGACCGCGCGCCTGGAGCGCGACTGGGGCCACCTGCAGCTGGGCGCGGTGGCACGCAGCCTGGCCTACGACGGCGATGGCGAGCGCGACCGGCGCATGGCCGGTGGCCTGCAGCTGAGCGGCTCGGCGTCAGTGGGCGAGCGCGACCTGCTGCTGTTCGGCGTACTCGGCGGGCGCGGCCTCAGTCGCTACACCGCCGACCTGACCGGCTCCGGACTGGACGCAGTGGTCGGTGCCGATGGCCGCCTCGCCGCGTTGGACCTGCACGGCGGTTTCGTCGGCTACACCCATTACTGGTCCGCGCTGTGGCGCTCCAACCTGATCTTTGGCCAGCTGACCCTGGAGCGCAACGCCGCACTCGCCACTGATGCATTCCGGCAGAGCCGCTACGGCGTGTTCAACCTGATCTGGAGCCCGGCGCCGTCCTGGACGATGGGCATGGAGCTGCTGTACGGCCGGCTGGAACAGCAGGGCGGCGCACGCGGCGACACGGTCCGGGTGCAGGGCAGCCTGCAATACAACTTCATCAAATAGACGCCAGCGGTCGTACGCCAGCGTAACCGTCCCCACGCCCGGTGCTGCCGGGCTCATGCCAGTACCGGAGATCGTCATGGCAGAAGCAAAGAAAATCGGGGTGGTCGGAGCCACCTTCCTCGTCGCCGGCAACATGATGGGCTCAGGCGTGTTCCTGTTGCCGTCCAGCCTGGCCAAGATCGGTACCGCCTCGATCTGGGGCTGGCTGATCACCACCGCCGGTGCGCTGCTGCTGGCCTTCGTGTTCGCCAAGCTGGGCAAGCTCGCACCCAAGGCGGGCGGTCCCTATGCCTACGCGCGCGACTGGTTCGGGCCGTACATGGGCTTCCAGACCAACACCATCTACTGGTTCGCCAACTGGATCGGCAACGTCGCCATTCCGATCGCGGCGGTGGGCTATTTCAGCTATTTCTTCCCGATCCTGTCCGAGCCGCTGGTGCGTTGCATCGCGGTGCTGGTGCTGGTGTGGGCACTGAGCTTTGCCAACGTGATCGGCCCGGCCTTCGTCAGCCGCGTGCAGACGGTCACCACCAGCTTTGCGTTGGTGCCGATCCTGGGCATCGCCATTTTCGGCTGGTTCTTCTTCGATGCCGACATCTTCAAGGGCGCCTACAACGTGTCTGGCGAGTCGAACTTCGGTGCGATCTCGAGCGCCGCGGCACTGACCCTGTGGGCCTTCATCGGCGTCGAGTCTGCATCGGTGACTGCCGGTGTGGTCGAAAATCCGGAGAAGAACGTCGCCCGCGCGACGCTGGCCGGCGTGTTCCTGGCTGCCATCGCCTACATCGCCAGTTCGTCGGTGATCATGGGCATGGTGCCGAACGCGGAACTGCAGGTGTCCGACGCACCGTTCGCGCTGGCGGCGGCCAAGGCGGTCGGTGGCTGGGGCGGCGCGCTGGTCAGCCTGTGCGCCTTCATCGGTGCCGCCGGCTCGCTGGGTGGCTGGATCCTGCTGACCGCGCAGAGTGCCAAGGCAGCGTCGGATGACGGCCTGTTCCCGAGCATCTTCAGCAAGACCAACAAGGACGACGTGCCGGTCAAGGGCGTGCTGATCGTGGCGGTGCTGATGACCCTGGCGGTGCTGGTGACCTCCACCTCGGAAACCGCGTCGGCCCAGTTCGACGTGATCACGTCGGCGGCCGTGGTGCTGACCCTGCTGCCCTACATCTACTCGTGCGTGGCGTGCTACTTCGTGGTCGAGCGTTCGCACACCCTGGTCCACACCGGTGCGTTCTGGACGCTGACCAGCCTGACCGTCGTGTACTGCCTGTGGGCGATCTACGGCTCGTCGGGGACCATCGTGCAGTACGCCTTCCTGTTCGTGCTGTTCATCACCGTGTTCTATCCCTTCTTCAGCGAGGAGCGCCGCCAGCAGCGGCAGCGCGCCCGCGAGGCCTCGGCGATCAGCGCCGGCGCCCGGCATTCCTGAGTTCGACAAGGAGAATCAACGTGTACTTCAAGTCCCTGGACTACCCGGTCATTGTCATCGACAACGACTACGAGTCGCCGCGCATCGGTGGCATCCTGATCCGTGCGCTGGTGGAAGAGCTGCGCAGCAACGACCAGCGCGTGCTGTGCGGGCTGAACCTGGATGACGCCCGGGCCGGTGCCCGCACCTACGTGGCGGCCTCGGCGGTGCTGATCTCGATCGATGGCAGCGAAGAGGTGGATGGCGAGTTCCAGCGCCTGACCGCCTTCCTGCGCGAGCAGAGCGCACGCCGTGCCAATCTGCCGGTGTTCCTGTACGGCGAGCGCCGCACCATCGAGAAGGTGCCGAGCAAGCTGCTCAAGTACATCCACGGTTTCATCTTCCTGTTCGAAGACACCAAGAGCTTCATCTCGCGGCAGGTGATGCGCGCGGCCGAAGACTACATGAAGAACCTGCTGCCGCCGTTCTTCAAGGCGCTGATCCATCATGCGGCCGAGTCGAACTATTCCTGGCATACGCCGGGCCATGCCGGCGGCGTGGCATTCACCAAGTCGCCGGTCGGCCGCGCATTCCATCAGTTCTATGGCGAGAACACCCTGCGCAGCGATCTGTCGATCTCGGTGCCGGAGCTGGGCTCGCTGCTCGATCACACCGGCCCGATCAAGGATGCCGAGAACGAGGCGGCACGCAACTTCGGTGCCGACCACACCTTCTTCGTCACCAATGGCACCTCCACCGCCAACAAGATCGTCTGGCATGGCACGGTGGCCCGCGGCGACGTGGTGTTCGTTGACCGCAACTGCCACAAGTCGCTGCTGCACGCGCTGATCATGACGGGTGCGGTGCCGGTGTACTTCACGCCCAGCCGCAATGCGCACGGGATCATCGGCCCGATCAGCCTGGACCAGTTCACGCCGGAGTCGCTGCAGCAGCGCATCGCCGCCAATCCGCTGGCCAGCCAGGCCTACAAGGCCGGCTCCAAGCCGCGCATCGCGGTGGTCACCAACTCGACCTATGACGGCCTGTGCTACAACGCCGAGAAGATCGCCGACGAGATCGGCAGCGCAGTTGATTTCCTGCATTTCGACGAAGCCTGGTACGCCTACGCCGCGTTCCACCCGTTCTACGAGAACCACTACGGCATGGCCAAGGGCAAGCCGCGTGAGCAGGATGCGATCATTTTCACCACGCATTCCACCCACAAGCTGCTGGCTGCGTTCTCGCAGGCGTCGATGATCCACGTCCGCAACTCGGCGCAACGCAACCTTGATGCCGAGCGCTTCAATGAGTCGTTCATGATGCACACCTCGACCAGCCCGCACTACGGGGTGATTGCCGCCTGTGACGTGGCCTCGAAGATGATGGAAGGCGATGCCGGGCGCTCGCTGGTGCAGGAAATGCATGACGAGGCAATTGCCTTCCGCCGCGCGATGCTGCACGTCCGCGATGATCTCGGTCGCGACGACTGGTGGTTCAGCGTGTGGCAGCCAACCCAGGTCGAGCGCAGCCTGGACAAGGGCGATACGCCGGCACCGTTGGTGGCCAAGCGCGAGGAGTGGTACCTGCGGCCGGACGCCCACTGGCACGGCTTCGAGAACCTGGTTGACGACTATGTGTTGATCGATCCGATCAAGGTGACCCTGCTGACCCCGGGCCTGGCAATGGACGGCAGCATGGGCAGGCTGGGCATCCCGGCGGCGGTGCTGAGCAAGTTCCTGTGGGGCCGCGGCATCACCGTGGAAAAGACCAACCTGTACTCGGTGCTGTTCCTGTTCTCGATGGGCATCACCAAGGGCAAGTGGAGCACCCTGGTCACCGAGCTGATGGCGTTCAAGGAACTGTACGACCGCAATGCGCCGCTGAGCCAGGCACTGCCGACGCTGGCCGCCGATTATCCGAATGCCTACGCCGGCTGGGGCCTGCGTGACCTGTGCGACGCGCTGCATGCGTTCAACCAGGAATTTGCCGTGGCCAAGGTGATGCGCGAGATGTACGTGGACCTGCCGACGCCGGTGATGACCCCGGCCGATGCCTACAACCACCTGGTCAAGGGCGAGATCGAGCGGGTCGACATCGAGCAGATCAGTGGCCGCGTCGCGGCGACCATGCTGGTGCCGTACCCGCCGGGCATCCCGACCATCATGCCGGGCGAGCGCTTCGGCGACAGCGACGAGCCGATCATCCAGTCGCTGCGCATCGCCCGCGAGCAGAACGCCCGTTTCCCGGGCTTCGAATCGGACGTGCACGGGCTCATCATCGAGCAGGAGGGTGATGCGGTCTCGTACAAGGTGGAGGTGCTGAAGGCCTGACCCGTAACGGTCGGCTCATCGGCGAACGATGGATACCGCGCGCGAGCAACGCATCCTGACGTTCTCGATCGGGGTCACCCTTGCGGTGAGCGCGGTCGGCTTCGGCGGTGGCCTGCTGGTGGGATCGCAGGCCATCCTGTTCGACGGCGTGTACAGCCTGGTCGACGTCGCCCTGACCCTGGTGTCGTTGTCGGTGCTGCGGCTGGTGGCGCGGGAACAAAGCCCGCGCTTTCAGTACGGCTACTGGCATCTGGAGCCGATGGTCGAAGCGCTGGGTGGTGTGATCCTGTCGCTGGCCTGCGTGTATGCGCTGGCCAACGCGGTGATCGGCCTGACCACGGGCGGGCACGAAGTGAAATTCGGGCCCGCGCTGTGGTGGGCTGCACTGCTGAGTGCCAGCAACCTGGCGATGGCGGCGTTCGTTGCGCAGCGGGCGCGGCATCTGCGCTCGGCGCTGTTATGGCTGGATGTGCGTGGCTGGCTGCTGGGCGGGTTGATGAGCCTGGCAGTGGTGCTGGCCTTCGTGTTGGCGCTGGTCCTGCACGGTGGTGAGTGGCACCATTGGGTGCCGTACCTGGATTCGATCGTGCTGGCATTGATCAGCCTGGCGATGCTGCCGGTGCCGGCGCGCAGCGCGTGGAAGGCCATGCGCGAAGTGCTGCAGGTGGCGCCGGATGATCTGGACCGGCGCGTGCAGCAGGTGATGCAGGCGTTCGTGGCCGAGCGTGGCTATGCCGGTTTCACCAGCCATGTGGCGAAGATGGGGCGGATGCGCTTCATCGAGATCCATGTATTGGCTGACCCGATCACGCCGCTGGGGTCGGTAGGCGAAGTCGATGCGATGCGCGATGAGATCGCGGTGCGGCTGGATGCGCGGGGCAGTACTTTCTGGTTGACCATCGATTTCACCGCAGACCCGGCGTGGACGTGAGCCGGGAACGGTAGAGCCGAGCCCATGCTCGGCTGCCATTCGCGCTGAGCAGCCGAGCGTGGGCTCGGCTCTACACGTGGGCACGATCGTTGCGCATGGCGGACCGGACTGTTGCAGCGGCTCGGTTTGACCTCAACTCTGGTTGAGGTCGCAGACTGCCTCGCATCCCCCACGAGGCATGCGGCATGAACCTGTTGACCACCCCGGACCTCAGTCACGGCCTGCTGGAACTGTTCAATCCTGCGGGGCTTTACGACCCCTCGGCCAACGGCTACTCGCACGTGGCGGTGGTGCGCCTTCCCGCCCGGGTGATCCATATCGCCGGGCAGGGCGGTGAGGATGCCGATGGTCATCTCTCCCCCGGCTTCGGGGAACAGGTCGAGCAGGCACTGGACAACCTGCAGATCGCATTGCGTTCGGCGCAGGCCAGCCTGGCCGATGTCGCGCGGTTGCGCATCCTGGTGGTCGACCACGACGAGGACCGGCTGGGCATCATCGCCCGGCAGGTACGGCGGCGTTGGCCGAACGGCGCAGCGCCGACCTGCACCCTGATTCCTGTGCCACGGCTGGCGCTGGACGGCATGCTGTTCGAGATCGAGGCGGAGGCCTACGCCGCCTAGCGCAGGTAGTACTCCACCGGCACCACCAGTTCCTGCGGTGCCTTCATTTCCATGGGAATGGGCGGCAGCGGCTGCGCGCGGCGGAACGTCTGCAGTGCGGCGTCGTCGAGCATCGGTTGGCCGCTGGACTGCTCCAGCCGCAGGGCCTGCAGGCGTCCCTCGCGATCGATGCTGGCCCTGACCCAGGCCGTCCCCTGCTGCCGGCGCGAGCGCGCGACGGCGGGGTAGTAGCGATAACGCTCCAGCCGCGCCATCAGGCGGGCTTCCCACTGGTCGCTGGCGGCGCCGGCCTGGAAGTCCGCCGGTGGTGCGTCGGGAGCGGGCGGCGCGGCCGTGATCGATGCCGGTGCGGGACTTGCATCGGTCACGGCCGCAGGCGGGGCGACCGGCAGGGCTTGCCGGCCAGGGCCACCGAGCTCGCTGGCGGCCACCTCGCCCTCGCGCGCGGCGGTGGGCTTTGGCGGAGGGGGCGACTTCGCCGGTTGCGACGCGCGCGCCTGCTGCGCCTGGCTGGGGGTGTCGGCCAGGCGCTCTTCGACCGGCTGGGGAGGCGTAGCTGGTGCCAGCAGGCGCAGGCTGATGCGCACATCCTGCTCAGGCGGCGGCAGCAACGGTGGCGCGGCCATCCAGTGCACCAACAGCAGCAAGGGCAACAGGTGCAGGCCGATGCTGATGGCAATCGCCTGCCAGTGTTGGCCGCGTTCACTCATCGCCCGGCACCCACAGCAGATCGGCGTCGACCGCATCGACGCCTTCGTCGGGTGACGCAAGCGCGATCACCAGTGCCGGTACCTCCGGTGGCAGGTAGCCCGGCACGCCGGTGCCGCGCAGTACATGCCAGCGGCCGGCCACCAGCAGCGCGGGTGCAGGGGCTGCGGTCAGTGCCTGTGCCATGCGGGTGTCGCGGGCCTGTTGCACGGCCAGCATCCCTTCCAGCATCGGTGCGGCGTCTGCGTGGTGGGCCAGCACCACGGCTGACAGGCGTTGCCGGGCGGTGGGCATCGGAAACCGCACCGACGTGTTGGAGGCAAGCAACGCATTGACCTCGGCACGCGACAGGTTGCCGCCGAACAGGGGGATGCCGGCGGCGGTGGCGTCCTGTACCAGCCCGCCATAGGTGGCCCACGGCCAGCGTGTATCCCAGCCCAGCAGCGCCTGCAGGCGCGCACCATCGGCATGGTTGCCCTTGGCCAGCCAGCGCTGCACCCGCTGCAGGCGCGGTTGGCGTTCACTGGCGATCATCTCCATCACCAGCGCGCCTTGTGGACGCTGCCGTTGCAGCGCGTGCAGCAGCCAGCGCTGGGCGGCGTGGTCACCGGCCAGGTCGTGGCGTTCGCCCAGCAGCAGCCGCGGGGCGTTCGCTGCACGCTTCACGAACGCGGCTTCGTCCAGGCGCTGCCCGCTGGCCAGGTCGATCACCGTGCCGGGCATAGGCTGCGCGCTGGCGATTGCGGCCAGTGCGAGCAGGCACAGCGGCAGCCAGCGACGGCTAGAACGCCACATTGACGCCCATCGAGACGGTGCGGCCACGGCCGTTGCCGCGGTCCAGGATCGGGCTGAAGATGCTGTCGATCGAGGCATTGTTGTCATAGGCCTTGTTCTGCAGGTTTTCGATGTTCAGCCACAGCGTGGTGTTGGGCTGGGGCTTGAAGCTGGCGTAGAAGTCGAGCAGTACACCGGTACCGCCGGTCCTGCGGGTCTGGAAGAAGTCGTAGCCTTCTTCGGTGGGCCCGGAATATTCGGCGCGCAGGCCGGCCTGCACGCGCTGCTGCCACCAGCGGCCGCCGACATCCAACGTCCAGAAGCGGTCGGGCAGGGCGGTGATGTCTTCCAGGTTGACGAATTCGATGGCAGGCGCACTGGTGCGCGAGCGGGTCCAGCTCAGCGTGGCGTGGTAGTGCGCGCTGGCGTAGTGCGCTTCCAGCTCGATACCGCGCATGCGCACCACGCCGGGGTGGTTCATCCAGCGCGTGGTGGTGCTGAAGTCGTCCACGTCCAGCGCATCGGTCCAGGCAGTGAGCTGCTGATCGCTGTCGATCGGTACCACGAAAGGCCCCACCTCCGGCGGGTGCACGATCAGCAGGTACTGCGGCTTGATGTAGTCGCGGATGCGGTTGTCGAAGCGGGTGACGCGCAGCTGCGCCAGGTCACCGTCGGTCAGCAGCGAGGAGGCGCTGAGGTTGGCGCCGAACTGCAGGTTGCGCGAGCGCTCTCGGCGCAGGAACGGGTTGGCACCCACGCCGTCGGCATCGCTCATGCCTTCCAGCGGGATCTTCTCGAAGAACATCTCCTGCACCCGCGGCGGGCGGGAAGTACGCGAGGCTTCGGCGAACAGTTGCAGCCAGTCGGTGGCCTGCCACGAGACCGCCAGGCTGGGGCTGAGTGCGCGCTGGGTACGGCGCACGTCGATGCCGCCGCCGTTGATCTCGGCGCACTGGCCAGGCACATCCGAGCACACCGGGACGTGGCCGCGGATGCCATAGCGATCCTGGCGCAGGCCTGCAGTCAGCGCGTAGATGTCGTACTGCAGTTCCAGCGTGCTGAACACGCTGTCCAGCTGGCTGCGGCCCTGGGGGTTGGCGCCGCGCAGGATGGGGGTGTCGGCCACGTAGACGTCCGACTGGTGCTTGATGCCGGTGTTCCAGCGTGCCTGCAGTGCACCGATGTCGAAGCGGCTGGTGTTGTCGAGCGTCCAGCTGCTCAGGCTGCTGTGGGTGCGGCGGCCGATGTAGCTGGAATCCTCCACGGGTGGATAGAACAGCCGGGTCTTGTTGCCGGCGAAGGTCGCGCGCAGGTCGATCCATGGCGTGTAGGGCGTGTAGTGGTAGCTGGCGCGCTGGTTGCGTGCGGAAATCTGCCACGGGTAGTTGTGGTAGAAGTCGTTTTCGTAGCGCATGTGGCTCAGGTCCAGCCGATGCTGGACACTGGGCTGCAGGCGTGCTTTCAACAGCCAGCTGCTGGGCTGCTGGCTGCCGGGGTCGGCATTGTTCTTCTGCCCGCGTGCCGTGGCGTACTCGCCGCTGCGACTGCTGCTGGCAGCGGCCAGCAGGCCGAACTGGCGGTCGCCGCCATCCTCGCTGTGGCGCCAGGCACCGGCAAAGGTACGGCCATTGCCGTAGCCGTTGTTGCCATGGCGGTAACCCGCGCGCAGGCCCCAGTCACGACCTTCGCCAAGCAGGTCGTCGATGTCCAGCGTGCGGAAATTGGCACTGCCGGCCAGCGTGCCGGCGCCATCACCACCGGCGACCGCGCCGCGCTGCATGTCCACGCCGGCCAGCAGGAACGGATCGACGTAGGCGAACGGCCCCCCCGAGCCGTGGCCCGCGTTGTTGCGGAAGGTCTGGGTGACACCATCGATCATGGTGTTGACCCGCCCGGCGCCGGTCATGCCGCGGATGTTGACCTGCAGGCCGGGCTGGCTGCGCGAGTGGAAACTGTGGGTGCCGGGCATCGAACGCAGCAGGCTGTTGCCGTCCTGGCGTTCGGCCATCGCCACGCGCTCGCTGCCGACGGCGGGCGCAAAGCCATCGCGGGCCGCCGGGACATACTGGCTGGCGCCTGCACCGGGGGAATGGCCGTGTGCGATATCGCCCTGTACGCGCAGCGGGCCGGTTCGACGGCTGCCATCGGAGGGGGCGGCCGGCGCCGGTTCCAGGGTGGCGCGGCGCGCGTCGATGAAACGGGGGCGCAGGCCGCTACCGGCCAGCAGGCGTGACAGGGCCTGCGCGTCGTCGAACCGTCCGCGTAGTGCCGGCGCCGTCTGGCCGCCTGGCAATGCCGCGCCGATCACCAGATCGACACCGGTCAGCCGGCTGTAGGCATCCAGCGCGCTGGCCAGCGATTGCGCAGGAAGATCGAAGTGACGGGAGGCGGCCTGCGCGTGTGCGCTGGCAGGTAACAACGGAAGCGGACTGGCGCAGGCCAGTGACAGGGCGAGGACAAGGGGACGGTGAAACAGCATCGGGAGCTCCAGGGGCTGACGCGGCGCGTCGTCATCCTGGGTAGACGCAGTGGCAGGGCCGATGTCAGGGTGCATCGCGATGTTCCCTGCGTGGCGGCAGCCACACCTGCACGCCCGCGCCCAGGCGCAGCACGCGTACATGCAGCTGCGTGGCCAGCTGGTCGCGGCTGCGCGCCGCACCGTCTGCACTGCCGAGCAGGGTGACCGGCTGCTGGCGCAGGTGTGCGCCGATGATCCAGGTGTGGCCGCTATGCCAGCGATCCAGGCCCTGGGTGACCTCGGCCAAGGGCGTGGAGACCCAATGCAGGCGACGCTCGCGCCAGGCCAGGGCACTGTGGCTGGCGGCCAGGCCGATGATCGGTGCCTGTCCATCGAAGCGCAGCTGCTGCCCTTCGATGGCCTGCTCACTGCGGGTGCCGCTGTCCACACGGACGCGATGCTCAGTGACGGTGACCACGCTGTCGTTGTCCTGCACGGCAAGGTCGAAGGCCGTACCGAGCGCGGTGACCATGCCGTGCGTCGTATGCACCTGGAACGGATGCTGCGCATCGGCGGCTACCTTGAACCAGGCTTGGCCGTGCTGCAGCTGCAGCTGGCGGCGCTGTGCATCGATGCGGACATGGACTTCGCTTCCGGGTGACAGCAGCACGTGCGAGCCGTCCGGCAGTACTTCTTCACGGATCTCGCCTGCCGCCGTGCGCATCACCTGCGCGGCCGGTGGTGCGGCCTGGCGGGTATACAGGCCCAAGGCGCAAAGCAGCAGCACGGCAGTGCCGGCGTCGCGCAGGTGCCGGCGCTGCCGCTTGCGCTGATGCCGCTGCAGGCTGGGCGTGGCATCACCGGCCTGCCAGAGCGCCTGCAGGTGCTGGTACTGCGCGGCGTGGCGGCAATCGGCGTAGTACCACTGGTTGAAGGCACGCTCGTCGCGGCCGCCGTCGTGGCCGTCCAGCCACCAGCGCGCGGCCTCGCGCGCGATCGCCTCCGGGCTCATGCGCCGGGTACCTGCTGCAGCGCCACCAGCGCACGCAGCAGATGGCCGTGCGCGGTCTGCCGGCTGATGCCGAGCCGGCGGCCGATCTCGGCCAGTGCCATCTGCTCCACCCGGGCCAGCAGGAATACCTGGCGCGAGCGCGGTGGCAGCGCGGCGATGATCGCGTCGAGATGGCGCAGCTGTTCGGCGTCCAGCAGGTGCTGCTCCGGCAGCGGTGCAGGATCGGCGAGGGCGTGCAGTTGGGCGTCATCCAGCGCTTCCTCACGACGGCGCTGGCGTTGCCGGTAGTGATCGGCGATCAGATTGTGGGCGACGCGGTACAGGTAGGCGCGGCCGTTGCTCAGCAGGCCGCTGGCGGCGACCTTGATGACACGCAGCCAGGTTTCCTGGACGACGTCATCGGCGTCGCTGCGTTGCGGGAGTTTACGGCGGACATGGGCGTGCAGCGGCCGGTAATGGGCCGCGCACAGCTGCGCGACATCCGTCGGTTCGACAGGCGTGGACACGGGGCGGGCGACAACTGGGAAAGGGAACAGCCCGCGGCGGCAAGGGCAGCGGCTGCACCTTACAGCAAAAGAGAATCATTTGCATCTATCGATGGGCGTTACACGCCTGCCCGGGACGGGAGATCAGCGCGGGCGATAATCGCAGTGGATCTGCAGGGCTTCGGTGGGGTTGTGATGCAGCTTGAAGCCGCAGCGCTGCAGGCTGCGCTTCACCCGCGCGACCGCTTCGGCATGGCGGGCGACGCGACGATCCTGCCAGCGTGGCGGGGTGAATACGCCCATGGGCAGCAGCCGTAGCCGCTTGCCGTGCAGTACCAGCGAGACATCGATATGACGGCCATCGATGTCGTGGCCGTTGGCGCCGAAGATGGCATCGACCTCATCATGGCGTTGCGGATAGCAGGTCCGGAACAACGCGATACCGAGCCAACGCACGCCACGAGGGAAGCTGCCGAGCCGGCTGTGGCTGGGTTCGAAGCCGCGCGTGAGCAGCAGTCGCAGCCCGGCAGGCAGCATTGCCTGCGCATCGAGCAGGCGTTGCAGTACCTCTTCTTCCAGCTGGATACGGGTGGAGGGCCAGCGCGGGGCGACCAGCAGCCCGTGGTGGCTGCCGCGTTGCAGGGTCAGCATGCGTGAAGCTTCGCACGCGGGCGAACAGCCGTGGTAGTGCCGGCCGCTGGCCGGCCAGATTCGGGTGCCGGCCAGCGGCCGGCACTACCGTGACGATCGTCAGATGTCGCGGTACTGGATCTGCGAAGCCAGTACGCGCAGGCCGTCGGCATTGCTGGACAGGATGCGCTCTTCGCCGACACCTTTCTGCCGTTTCAGCTGGAAGCCCTGTTCGGCAGGCAGCTGCGCGGCGATGGTGTCCATGCGTTGCATGGCATCGGGGCCGCTGCAGTCGAAGTGGCCCCAGTGGGCGCCATCGCGGTGGATCTGCAATCGGTAGTTCATTGCGGTGTCTCCGGCAGCTCCTGCAGCCAATGGTCGAACATCGCGGTGGCCGCCGCTGCCAGCGGTGCACCGTAACGGCGTGCCTGGGCGCGAAGATCGTTCGGATCGATGCCGGCCTGCGCCAGCTCCAGGGTGTGGCCGATCAGCCAGCGTTCGAACTGGCGGGCATCCAGTTCCGGGTGGCATTGCAGGGCCAACGCATGGCTGCCCATGGCGAAGGCCTGGTGGCGGCAGGCCGGCGTGCTGGCCAGGCGACGTGCACCGGCCGGGAGTTCGAACGCCTCGCCATGCCAATGCAGTACCGGAATGCCCTGCAGGGCCTGCAGTGGCGAGCGTTGGCCGTCATCGGTGAGCAGCAGCGGCGCAAAGCCGATCTCCTTGCCGCCACTGGCGGCGACGTCGGCACCGAGTGCGCGCGCCATCAGCTGCGCGCCGAGGCAGATGCCCAGCGTGGGCCGTTGCTGCTGCAGCCGACGTTGCAACAACGCGATGCTGTCGTTGAGGAAAGGATAGCGATCAACATCGTTGACGCTGACCGGGCCGCCCAGCACGACCAGCAGGTCGGCGGTTTCGGCGGAGTCGAGCGCGTCGATACCGGCCTGCAGCACCTGCAGCTGCCAGCCCTGTGCCGACAGCAGTGGCTGCAGGGTGCCGAGGTCTTCAAAGGCGACGTGTTGCAGGACGACCGCGTGCTTCATGCGGGGGCTCCATTGCTGGGCCAGTAGAAACTGTCCGGGGTGGCGCGTGCGCCGAAGATGGCCTGCCCGACGCGGACCACGGTGGCACCTTCCTCGATCGCCACTTCGAAGTCCCCGGACATGCCCATCGACAACTGCGAAAGGTCGATGACGGGAGGTGCAGTGCGCTGCAGCTGGTCGCGCAGTTCGCGCAGGCGCACGAAGCAGGCACGCACGCGTTCGACCTCCGGGGTGAAGATGGCCAGCGTCATCAGGCCGCGTACGCGCAGGCGATCGAACGCTGGAAGCTGCTGCACAAAGGCCTCGACGGCAGCGGGTTCCAGGCCGTACTTGCTGGGTTCGGCGGAGGTGTTGACCTGCACGAACACATCCAGCGTGCGGTCTTCCAGCTGCAGGCGCTGCTGCAGTGCTTCGGCTACGCGCAGGCTGTCCAGCGCCTGGAACTCGCTGGCGAAGCGCGCCACGTAGCGCGCCTTGTTGGTCTGCAGATGCCCGATCACCGACCAGTGCACGCCAAGATCGGCCATCGTCTCGGCCTTGCGTTGCGCCTCCTGCACCTTGTTCTCGCCCAGCTCGCGGCAACCGGCGGCCACCGCCATGCGGATGCGGGCATCATCGACGGTCTTGCTGACCGGCAGCAGGCGCACGCTGGCCGGGTCACGGCCGACGCGGGCGCAAGCATCGGCGATGCGTTGGCGCACCGTGACCAGGTTGGCGGCGATCTGTTCAACGGACTGGGCGACGGGCCAGTCGGCAGCGGCAAGGGGCATGCGGGCACCTCCAATGCAGGGTGGCCAGGGTGGGATACACTGGCACAGGACAAGAGATATTTTGGCATAGGACAAAATGAAAATCACCGGGTACAGCGCCGAGTCGATCTTCGACAGCATCCGCGACGGCATCGGCAAGGGCCGCCTGCCGGCCGGTAGCGTGCTGCCGCCGGTGCGTGAACTGGCCGAGCAGCTGGGCGTGAACCGCAACACCGTGGCTGCTGCCTACAAGCGCCTGGATGCGGCGGGACTGGCCAGCACGGCGGGCCGCCGCGGCACGGTGGTGCGTGGCCTGCCGCCGCCGCTGGCGCGCGAGGGCAGCACCCCGGGGCTGGCGCTGCAGGACCTGGCCGGTGGCAACCCGGATCCGCGCCTGCTGCCGAACCTGCGCCTGATCCCGGCGGCGCCGCGGCTGTATGGCGTGGGTACGGTCGACACGAGGTTGCAGGCGCTGGCACGCGCCTCGCTGGATGCGGATTGCCCCGAGGGATATGCGCTGGAGCTGACCCATGGCGCCGTCGATGGCATCGAGCGCCTGCTGGCGGCGTGGCTGCTGCCGGGTGATCGCATCGCGGTGGAGGATCCATGCTTCCTCGGCAGCCTCAATGTGCTCAATGCGTCGGGTCATGCGCCGTTGCCGGTGGCGGTGGATGCCCAGGGCATGCAGGTCGAATCGCTGCGGCAGGCGCTGGAGGCTGGTGCACGTGCGGTGCTGCTCACCCCCCGGGCGCACAATCCGACCGGGGCCAGCCTGGATGCGAAGCGGGCGCGGGCGTTGCGGCAGTTGCTGGCGGCGTACCCGCAGGTAGCAGTGCTGATCGACGATCACTATGCGCTGCTCTCGCAGCAGGCCTATCACTCGGTACTGCCGCTGGATGGGCGGCGCTGGGCGCTGCTGCGTTCGTTGTCCAAACCGCTCGGCCCCGACCTGCGGCTGGCCTGGCTGGCCTGCGATGAAGAAACCGCGATGCGGTTGCGGCTGCGATTGGCATCCGGTATCGGCTGGGTCAGTCACCTGCTGCAGGACGCGGCAACCTCGGTGCTGGCGTCGTCAACGCAGCGGGCGAAGATCGCCTCGGCAGGCGAGCGTTACCAGCAGCGCCTGCAGTCGCTGCAGGAACTGCTGCGCGCGCGTGGCGTGCCGACGCCGCTGCCGATGGAGGGATTGAACCTGTGGCTGCCGTTGCCGGGCGACAGCCATCCGCAGGTGCTGGCGCTGGCCGCGCGCGGATGGCATGTGCGCGCTGGCGAGGTGTTCGCGGTGGCGGCGCCGGCACATGGCCTGCGCATCACCTGCGCGGCGCTGGGCGCGGCGCAACTGCGGCCGCTGGCTGACGACCTGGCGGCGGTGTGCGGTCTGTAGCGTCGAGCGATGCTCGACGTTGCTTCGCCTTTGTAGAGCCGAGCCATGCTCGGCTGCTGTTGGTAGAAGCAGTCGAGCATGGCTCGACGCTACAGAAGCAGATCAGGGCGCGGCGTTGGCGCCCGGGCGCACGTAGTAGGACTGGCCGCTGTCATCGACGAACATCAGTTCCGGCTTGCCCTGCCATGAGGTGAGCATGGCGCCGGTGTTGTTCTGGTGCTTGACCATCAGGCTGGCACCACGGTCCGGGTTGGCCACCACCTTGAACACTTCCGTGGTGCCATTGGCATCGTCCAGGGTCAGCACGGCTTCACCGCCGCGATCGCTGGTGCCATAGCCCCCGCGTTCGGAGCCATCCGGGCCGAGCAGGATCAGGCCGGACAGGGCGGTGGCGCGCGGCCCCTGGATACGGCCCCGGCTGAGGGGGTCGGGCACCGGCGCGCCTAGGATCACCCGGGGTTGGCCCGTGCCATCGTGGATGATCAGCCCGCGCGCTTCGATGATGCGCTGTGGCGATTGGCTGCGATGCAGGCTCCAGGCGGTCCAGCCGGAAACCAGCAGGGCGAGTGTGGAGACCACCAGCGTGGTCAGCAGCAGTGCGCGCGGCATCGTGTCGTCCTTCCTTGGATGCAGCGACGATAGCGGATGCGGGCGACCGATGGCCAGTTCATTGTGTGACGCTGTGTATCGTCAATGGAAATCGCGGCTGTGGCTGCGCAACCCCTGCAACAGTTCATCCAGGCAGTGCATGCGCTGCACGATGACATGCTGCACGCCATCGACGCGTTCCAGGCGGCCGTCGATCTGCATCAGCCGGGTATCGACCAGGACCCGGTGCTGGCGATCGGCCAGGTGCCGCCAGACCACGGCATTGACCATGCCGGTCTCGTCTTCAAGGGTGAGGAAGGTAACGCCACTGGCGGTCTGCGGGCGCTGGCGCATGCGGACCAGGCCGGCGATGCGCACGCGACGGCCATGGCCGTGGCCCGCAAGCTGCGCGGCATCCAGGCAGCCGCGGCTGCGCAGCTGCGTGCGCAGGAACGAGATCGGGTGGCGGCCGAGGGTGGTGCCGATGCTGCGGTAATCGGCCTGCATGTCCTCCCAGGCGCTGGGCAGGGGCAGCGGCACACGTGCTTCAGCGGTGGCGCGGGCCTGGTCGAACAGCGGCAGCCGGTTCTCCACGCCGGAGATATCCCAGCGTGCACGATGGCGATGGCCGCTGAGCCCGCGCAGCGCACCGGCATCGGCCAGCAGGCCCTGCTGGCGGCGATCCAGGGCGGTGCGCTGGCACAGGTCGCCCACATCGTCGAACGGGCGCCGTGCACGTTCGCGCATGATGGCCTGTACAGCCGCTTCATTGCAGCCGTCGACCAGGCGCAGGCCGAGCCGGATCGCGGCCGCGCCCCTGCTGAAATCCAGCGTGCAGTCCCAGTCGCTGTGGCGCACGTCCACGGGAAGCACGCTGATGCCATGCCGGCGCGCGTCCTGCAGCAGCTGGTCGGGGCTGTAGAAACCCAGCGGCTGGCTGTTGATCAGGCTGGCGGTGAACGCGGCCGGATGGTGGCATTTCAGCCAGCAGCTGTTATAGGTCAGCAGGGCGAAGCTGGCGGCGTGGCTTTCCGGGAAACCGTAATCACCGAACCCTTTGATCTGCTCGAACAGGTGCTCACCGTATTCGCGGCTGAAGCCGTTTTTCAACATGCCTGCCAGCAGTTTTTCACGATGCGGTTCCAAGCCGCCACGGCGTTTCCAGGCCGCCATCGAACGGCGCAGGGCATCGGCCTGGCCAGGCGTGTAACCGGCTGCTTCGACCGCCAGCTGCATCACCTGTTCCTGGAACAATGGCACGCCCAGCGTGCGTGCGAACACGCGTTCCAGCTGCGGTGGGTAGAGCGGGTTGTCCGGGTCGTTCAACGCGTCCGGTCCCTGTTCGCGCAGGATCCGGCGCCGCTCCAGATAGGGGTGCACCATGTCGCCCTGGATCGGGCCAGGGCGCACGATTGCCACCTCGATCACCAGGTCATAGAACGTGCGTGGCTGCATGCGCGGCAGCATCGCCATCTGTGCGCGCGATTCGATCTGGAACACGCCGATGGTGTCGGCGGCGCAGATCATGTCGAAGGTCTTTGCATCCTTGGGCGGGATCGCATCCATGCGTCCTTCATGCAGGCCATGCTGTTTCAGCATGGCCAGGCACTTGCGGATGGCGGTAAGCATGCCCAGCGCCAGGCAGTCGACTTTCATCAGGCCGGTGGCATCCAGATCGTCCTTGTCCCATTGGATGACGGTGCGGTCGGCCATCGCCGCGTTTTCCACCGGCACCAGGGTCGACAGGGGATGTTCGGAAATCACGAAACCGCCGGGGTGCTGCGACAGGTGGCGCGGGAAGTCGATCAGCTCGGCGGTCAGCGCCAGCAGGCGCCGCATCAAGGGCGTGTCCGGATCGAAACCGCGCTCGCGCAGGGTTTCCGGCAATGGGATGTTGCCGCCCCAGTGGTCCATCGCCGCGCCCAGTTCGTTGACCTGGTCCATCGGCAGGCCAAGTGCACGGGCCACGTCGCGGATCGCGCTGCGGCCACGGTAGCTGATTGCCACCGCGGTCAGTGCGGCGCGCTCGCGGCCATAGCGCTTGAACACGTACTGCAGCACTTCCTCGCGGCGCTCGTGCTCGAAATCGATGTCGATATCCGGTGGCTCGTCGCGCTCGGCGGAGATGAAGCGCTCGAACAGCAGGTTGCTGCGTGCCGGGTCGATCTCGGTCACGCCCAGCACGAAGCACACCGCGGAGTTGGCCGCCGAGCCGCGGCCCTGGCAGAGGATGTCCTGGCTGCGCGCGAAGCGCACGATGTCCTGCACGGTGAGGAAGTACGAGGCGTAGTTCTTCTGCTTGATCAACGCCAGTTCGTGTTCGATCTGCTCGCGTTGTTTCGGTTCGATGCCGCCTTTCCAGCGCCAGGGGATGCCACGCTCGACCAGCACGCGCAGCCAGCTGTCCGGGTCATGCCCCTCGGGCACCAGCTCGCGTGGGTAGGTGTACTGCAGCTGTTCCAGGGTGAAGTGGCAGCGCTCGGCGATGCGCAGGGTCTCGGCCAGCAATTCGGGCGGATACAGTTGGGCCAGCGCGGTGCGCGGACGCAGATGGCGCTCGCCGTTGGGGAACAGGCGCCAGCCAGCCTCGGCCACGCTGCAGCGGTGGCGGATCGCGGTCAGGGTGTCCTGCAGGGCGCGGCGGCGGCGCACGTGCATGTGCACGTCGCCACTGGCGACCAGCGGCAGGCGGTGGCGTTGGCCGAAGGCCTGCAGCTGCTGCAGGCGGCGTGCGTCGTCGTGTTCGTGGTGCAGCTCCACCGCCAACCACAGCCGATCATTGAAGCCGGCGCGCAGTAGTTCCAGGTCGGTGGCGGCCGGTTGCCGGTCCAGCCACAGGCACAGCAGGCCGTCGGGCAGGCCGAGCAGATCCTCGCGCAGGCAGCGGTACTCGCCCTTGGCTGCGCGCCGCCGGCAGGTGGTGATCAACTGGCAGAGCCCGGCATAGGCGGCCTGGTCGGTGCACAGCAGGGCCAGCTTCGGGCCGTCCTCGACCTGGAATTCGGCGCCGACGATCAGCGCCACGCCATGCGCCTTCGCCGCCTGCCAGGCGCGCACGATGCCGGCCAGCGAGCATTCGTCGGTGATCGCCAGTGCCCGGTAACCCTGGCCAGCGGCGCGCGCGAACAGTTCTTCGGCGATCGAAGCACCGCGCTGGAAACTGAAGGCCGACAGGCAGTGCAGTTCGGCGTAGCCGGGCAGTTCGCTGTGCATGGCGGCTCAGCCGAACCAGCCGTGCAGCATCCACGGCGCATGCGGATCGTTGCGCTCACGGAAGGCCCAGCCGCGCTGGCCGTGTGCGGTTTCCACCACGTAGTAGTCGCGGCGTGCGTCGGCCTGGTCCCACCAGCCCGATTCGATCCGCTCCGGCCCGGCGACGATGCGCAGGCGCGGGTCACGCAACGGTTGTGGGGTGTCCAGCAACCAGCCGGGGCGCAGTGGCCAGTACGACGGGGGCTTGGCCGGTGGCTGGGTACCACTGGCGCGTTCGGGGCGATGGTCGGCCTGCACCGCCAGCGGCTGCACGGCGTCATCACCCAGCCGCGCACGCAGGCGCTCGCGCAGCTGGTTCCAGGGCATCGCCTGCGCCGGCCGGGTATCGAACAGGTCACGCGCGGCGGGCACGAACGGTGGCAGCTGCTCGGCCTGCAGGCGCAGTGCGCGGCTGCCGGCCGGCAGGGCGAACGCTTCCATGCGGTTGCGTGCGATCTCGAACAGCAGCGCAGGATCGCGTTCGGGGGCCAGCAGGCCGATGGTCAGCACGCTGGCCGGCAGCAGGTCGTGCTCGAAATGCAGGTCGAAGCGCTGCACGCCGCCATCGCGCGAACACAGGAAGGCGGCCAGGTCCAGCAGCAGGCGGCGCAGCGGGAACAGCAGGGCCTGGCTGGATTCGATCTCGTATTCGAATTCGATGCGCGCATCGAAACGGTCCGGTGGCTGGTAGTAGCGCAGCGGCGCGGTGGGCAGGCCGCGCAGTGCATCCAGCTGCTGCAGTACCTCCGGTGCGAAGCGCCGGGCCAGGCTGTCACGCGGCAGCTCGAGCACCGCACCCAGCGTGCGCAGGCCGGAACGGCCGAGCACGGTCACCGCGTCGCTGGGCAGGCCGCAGCGCGGCAAGGGTAGCTGCGCCAGTGCCGCTGGCAGCTGCTGCGCATCGATGCCGAGGCCGTCGTGGACGTTGGCCAGCACGCGCGCGGCATGCGCCGTGGGCGCGGCCACCAGGCGGTGGCGGAAACCGAGTTCATGCAGTTCGTTGCGCAGGCGCTTTTCGATCGTCAGCCAGTCACCGAACAGGGCACGGCTGGCGCCGATTTCCAGCACCAGTGCATGCGGGAAATCGAGGCTGACCTGCGAGCTGTAGGCGTAGGCCCAGCTGGCCAGCAGCTGCCGGGTGTGCTGTTCCGCGTCAGGGTCGTAGTCGTGCAGGTGCATGTCCTGCACCAGCACCTGCGCGGCCGACAGCAGCATGCCCGGGCGCAGCCCTGCTGCGCGCGCGGCCGGGCTGACCGCACGCAGCACGCGGCGCTGCGCTGGGCCCTGCAGCAGCACCAGTGGCCGCTGGGGGTCCGGCTGCAGGCGCAGCACGCTGTCCAGCGCCAGCTGCGGCAACAACAGGCAGGCCCAGTGCATGGCGCGGCCTCAGTGGGTGATGGCCAGTGGCAACGGCTGCGCGGGTGGCAGGCCGCCACGGCACTTCAGCACCCTTACCTGGCCGTGGTCGAGCTGCAGGCGCAGGCTGGCCGGGGAGGGGTTGCGCGCTGCCTGCGCCTCGCGGAACACGAAGCCCAGGCACTGGCCGCTGTCGGCGGCGACCTGCAGCCGGCGCAGGGCGCGATCGTCGGCCTGGTGCGGCCAGCACAGCACCGCGGCACAGGCCGCAGAGCGCAGGCATTGTTCGGCCGCCCACAGCGCCTGCTTCGGCGCAGCGTGGATGATCTGCAGCTGGGCCAGATCCAGCCCGGCCGCGGCCCAGGCCGGGGCATGCGGGCGATAGGGTGGGGCGACCAGCACGATCGGGCGGTCGCGCTGGCTCAGCCTGGCCAGCGCCGGCCAGACCAGGGCCAGTTCGCCAACGCCCGGCGCCGCCTGCAGCACCTCGCACAGCCCGCTGGCCGGCCAGCCGCCGCCGGGCAGGCGTGCGTCCAGCGCCGGGTGGCCGCTGGCCAGGTGGTCGCTGGCCGGCCCCTGGCGGGCCGGGCCGCGCCACAACTGGCGGCCGTCCAGCAGCCGGTCGAGGGCGACGACGGCGCCCATCAGCCGGTCCTCCAAGGGAGGCGCCGGGCGGGCTGGAAGCGGCAGGAACGGGCGGAAACGACAGGCATGGAGCGAGTATCGGCGGGCTGGTATCAGGGGCTGAGACCAGACATGCTACTCGCCTTGTGAGTAGAATTACTAATGAAATTGGCGGGCCGGGTTTCAGGTTGCTGAAGTGGGAAAGGAGTGCCGAGCCAGGTCGGCACCCACAGGGCCCGGTTACGGGCGGACCGGCAGCGCGACCGGGCGCAGCGGCGCGGCATCGCCGCCGCGGATCTTCAGCGGGCCGCCGATGAAGGCGAACTCGTAGACCTTGTCGCGGGCCAGTTCATCCAGCGCCACCAGTTCGATGATCGGCGCGCCCTGCTGGGCCAGCAGGTAGGTGTGCAGCGGCACGTAGTCGTCGGCCACCTCCGAGGGGAAGGTCTCGAAGCTCAGGTTGTCGGCGCCGACGATCATCGCGCCGCTGTCCTCAACCAGGAAGCGCGCCGCGTCCAGGCCCATGCCCGGCGGGTTGGTCATGTAGGCCTTGGGCTGTTCGAACAGGCGCATGCGGCCGGTGCGGATCAGCACCACATCGCCCTGCTGCAGCTTCACCCGCTGGCGTGCCAGCGCATCCTTCAGGTCCTGGCGGGTGACGCGGTAGCTGTCCGGCAGCATGTCCACGCCCTTGGCGGCGGCCACGTCGATCAGTACGCCACGCGCGATCAGCGGCGGGAATTTCTCGATGCCGGTGACATTCCAGCCACGATCGCCGAGATGCTTGTCGGCCTCGAAGCCGTTCCAGATCTTTCCGTGGATGCCAAAGTGGTTCAGCGCATCGATGTGGGTGCCGGTGTGGCTGTACATCGAGAACGCGGTGCCGGTGTAGCTGCGGGTGAGGTTCATGCTCTCGCCCACGCCCATCGGATCATCCATCACCGTGCCGCGCGGGGTGTGGGTCATCCAGAACTGGTAGTGCGGGTCGCCGGCGTCCTGCCAGCTGGGCATGCCGACGTAGTAGTCGGTGGCCAGGTCATAGGCCTTGCCGCCGCTGACCCGCGACAGGATCGCCGCACGCGAGGCTTCGGTGATCAGGTTGAGCCGGCCGATCTCGTCCTTCGGCCCCCAGGGGCTGGTGCCGACCTGCTGGCCGGAGGGAACGCGTTCGTGCGCGGACACGGTGGTGGACGCCGCGGTGCCGGCCAGCAGCAGGGCCAGCGCGCTGGCCAGGATACGTGGGGTCATGGGGGAATCTCCTTGCAGGGTGGGGAGGGTGCGGCTCAGGCCGCGACCAGGGGCGCCAGGGCCTGGCGCAGTTGCGGCAGCGGCAGGGTCTGCAGGCGCAGGCCGTTGCCGCCGATCACGGTGGGAATGGAGCGGATGCCGAGGGCAGCGGCGTCGGCACGATCGGCCTGCACGTGCTGGCGTACTGCGTCGCTGCGCATGTGGTCAGCGAAGGCACCACGGGGATGGCCCAGTGATTCGGCGATATCCAGCAGCACTTCGGCGTCGCCGATGTTGCGGTGCTGGTGCAGGTGCGCCCATTGCACCGCGTCGAACATTGCGCCATGGGCATCATTGCCGCCGATCAACCCTGCGGCCTGGCAGGCCAGTGCGCCGAGCCAGCCGGAGGGATATTCGAAGTCCTGTGCGCGCATGCCTTCGATATCGATGCGCGCGCTGTCTTCATGCGCGGCGCAGTCGGTCCAGTGGCGCAGGATGATCGCCTTGGCGCGCTCCATCGAGCCGAACACCTCGACCATCTGCGCGCGCGAGTCCTGCAGCACGAAGCTGCGATGGCGCACCTGGATGCCGAGTTCGGCCGAGACCTGCTGCAGGCGCGGGGCCAGCACGAAGCACCAGCCGCAGACCACGTCGTGGAAGAAGTCGACCACCGGCGCGGCGGTGGCGGGGGAAGGAACGGGAGACATCTGCCTGCCATCGGTGAGAGGGGAGGCGGCAGATTAGGCAGCGCGGCGGGGCCGAAACAGCGCGCCGTGGGCAGCTCAGTTTTCGCTGGCGGTTACGAATCCAGGCCGGCGCAGCGGGGCAGCTCGGCGTGCAGGAAATCGATGAAGGCACGCACCTTGGGTTGCAGGTGGCGCGACGTGGGATAGACCGCATGCACGAAGCGTGGCGGATAGCGGTGGTCGGGCAGCACCTGTTGGAGTTCGCCACGGGCCAGCGCTGGTGCCGCCAGGAACGAGGGCAGGGCGCCGATGCCCATGCCGGCCACCAGCAGGTCGCGCAGCAGCAGGCTGTTGTTGACGGTGACGCGTGCCGGCAGGGTGATGGTCACCTGCCCATCCGGGCCGAGCAGCGGCCAGCTGCCGGGGGAGTCGGACAGGCTGTAGGCCAGCACACTGTGCACCTGCAGATCGTCCACCGACTGCGGTGCTGGACGCTGCCGCAGGTAGGACGGGGCAGCGCACAGCACCTGTTGCAGCGAGGCAAGCCGGCGCGCCACCAGTCGCGAGTCGTCCAGCTCGGCACGCAGCCGCAACGACACATCGAAACCCTCACCGACCGCATCAAGCAGGCGATCTTCCATCACCAGGTCCAGCGACAGCTGTGGATGCTGTTGCAGGAAGCGTGGCAGCAGCGGCGACAGCGTGCTCAGTGCGAACGACTGCGGTGCATTGACACGCAGGCGCCCGGCCACCTCGCCACGCTGTTCGGCGATGCCACGTTCCAATGCGTCCAATTCGTCGAGCAGGCGGCAGCATTCGCGGTAATAGGCGTGGCCGGTCTCGGTCAGGCTCATGCGCCGCGTGGTCCGCTGCAGCAGCACCACGCCCAGGTGCGTTTCCAGCGCGCGCAACTGCTTGCTCAGCCCGGCCGGCGACATGCCCAGGTCTTCGGCAGCGCGGGCCAGCCCGCCGCGTTCGACGATGCGGCGGAAGGCGCGCATCAGGTTGAAGGAATCCATGCCGGTACCGGGCGCGATGAGGGCGCCATTGTAGATCCACGCCATCCGTGGGTGGGGGAAACGCGGTGTCGGCCAAAGGGGGGATATCCACCGAGGCGGGGCGGGTTGCGCCGTTTGTTCAAGCCCGCAACCGTCGTGCCGCGCCAGCATGCAGGCCCCTCATGTTCCGGGTTGCCCATGAAACACTGGATCCTCCGCCTGTATGCCCCGTTGTTCCTGCTCGGTTTCGTTGCCGCCGCCGTCGTCTGGGTCGGCCACCTCCATGGCGATCCGCTATGGCTGCTGGCCTTGCTGGCGGTCGCCATCGCGGTTTCGTTCGCTGCCGAACGTGCCTGGCCGTATGACCCCGCGTTCAACCACGACCACGGCGACAGTCTGCGTGACACCCTGCATGCACTGGTCAACGAAAGCCTGAACCTGCTGTCGATCGCTGCGGTGCCGCTGCTGGCAGCGCTCCTTCCGTGGCAGCTGTGGCCGCTGCAGTGGCCGTTCGTTCTGCAGGTACTGCTGGCCATCGTCTGCGCCGACCTTGGCATTACCCTGGTGCACTACGCCAGCCATCGCATCGGCTGGCTGTGGCGGTTGCACGCGGTGCATCACAGCGTCACCCGCATGTACGGCTTCAACGGCTTGATGAAGCATCCGCTGCACCAGGCGGCCGAAGCAGTGGGCGGCGTACTGCCGCTGCTGCTGTTGGGCCTGCCGATGCCGGTGGCTGCGGTGCTGGCCTTCGCCATTGCCATCCAGCTGCTGCTGCAGCACTCCAACGTGGACATGCGCCCGGGCCTGCTGGGCCGGGTGATGGCGTGGGCGCCGCTGCACCGCTTCCACCACATGCGTTACGGCACCGCTGGCGACGTCAACTTCGGCCTGTTCCTGACCGTCTGGGATCACCTGCTGGGGACCGCCTTCGATGCGCCGGGCTATCGGCTGCAGCAGCGCGACCTCGGCATCGGCAGCCAACCGGACTATCCGCGCGATTATCCGGGACAGCTGCTGGCGCCGTTCCGCGAACTGCCGCACGGCGAGCTGCCGGAGCTGCCGGAAGGTCTGCGCAGGCGCGGATGATGGGCCGTGTCAGGCCGCTTGAAGCTGCAGGCCCTGCAGCTGCGCGGCACCGATACCGAACATGCGGCGCAGGCTGCGCGACAGATGGGCCAGATCGGCGAATCCAGCGGCATGCGCACTGTCGGTCAGGGTGTGCCCGCGCAGATGATGCATGAGTGCGCGGCGCAGCCGCTGCCACAGCACCCAGCCGCGCAGGGTCACCGCCAGATCAGACTGGAAACGCCGGTGCAGCTGGCTGGCCGAGAGGTGCGCGGCTTCGGCAATGTCGGCAGCCGGCACCGGGCCGGGCAGGTGCTGGGCAATACGGGCCAACGCCGCCTGCACGCGGCGGTCCAGCGGCTGTGGGCGGCTCAACCGTGGCAGCCAGCCGTGCAGTTCCAGCGCGTTGCCCGGCAGTGCGTGCAGGTATTGCTGGATCTGTGCGGGATTGGCATGCGTCGGCTCAAGGAACACCGTGCAGCCTGCTTCTGGCGCTAACAGGATCGCGTGCGGCTGGAATGATGGCAGCCACAGTCGCTGGCCTTGCTGCTGCACGCCATCGACCTCGACCTGCCAGGCTGCGCCGTCGCTGAGCAGCAGTTGATGGGCGTAGTGCGCGTGCGCGGCGCTGTCACCGGCATGACCCTGCAGCACGGCCACGTGAGCATCCAGCAGCAACGTGCCATTCCAGGGCAGGGTGGGGGAGGACATTGAGGGATTGTAGATCCACGCCATGCGTGGATGAATCTCCATCGAAATCAAATATTTCGACAATGAAACGAAGAGCATCCACGCATGGCGTGGATCTACCGCAGGTTGCGAGAAATTGTTGAAGGCGGGGTGGGTCCGGTTGCGGGGGCGTGAGCGCCATGGATGGCGCGACCGAGCCTCCAGGGACGGATTCACGGCGTCCCCCGCCAACGGACCCACCCCGCCTACCCACAGGAGCCCCGCTGTTGCTTTGGCCGTTGCCTCTGCGGGTGCCGGGCGCAGCCCGGCCGTCCCCTCACCGCCCGTGCGGATCCGGCCGGTGATGCACGTATTCAACCACGGTGCCATCGGGATGCACCGCATTGAACGCCGCCCCGGTCGGGACTACCTGCAGCGGGAAGATGATCTCGGCGCCGGCGGCGACCAGTTTGTCGTGATAGGGCCGAACATCATCGACCAGCAGTGTCCCCGTGGTCGAGGTGAACGGGGCCAGTGCCGCCTGGCTGCCTTCGATCAGCAGGAAGGCGCCGACCATCGCCAGGCGCAGCCCGGCTTCCGGGAACGGGAACCCCGCATCGGCTACCACGCCCTGCAACTGCTCGTAGAACGCCACGCTGCGCTCCAGCTCGCCCGGGGCCACGAACACCCGGATCAGCACGCGCGGCGCGCGCTGGCTGGAGGTGTCACAGCGGTCGCGCCAGAGATGATCGAAGTCGCGATGTACGGTCATGGGCTCGATTCGTGGCCAGGGATCTCCATTATCAGCAGCCTCGCGCGGCGCGCTGATGACCGCCAGTGATGGCCTGATAACCATTGGCCGGGTTGCCTCTGTGACTTAGGTCCTGTTGACAGGTGTGAACGCCCTCGCACAATCTTCACAGGATTGGGTCGCCCTGCGCGGCCCGGGCAGGCAGGTTGTCACGCCGGGAGGAGGGTCCCGCGCGCAGACCGGCCCGTCCATCGGCCTGCGGGGCGTTGCCTGGCAACCCCTGCGCGGCATGAACGCTGCACCCTTCGGCGGCACTTTCCCTGGACCGATTGCCTTGGCAACGGAATTACGCCTGCCGATGAAAACGTTTACAAAACCGCTTGCACTGTCTCTGGCCCTGTCTGCCGCACTGGCCGCTCCGGCCTGGGCCGACCCGGCCGCGTTCACTGTGCTGACCCTGGAACAGGCGCCCCACGCCGAGGCGATGCCGGCGCTGGCCGCGCAACTGAAGAGCCTGAAGGTGGACGCGGTGAGCGTGCGCCAGGTGCAGCGCGGCATCGGCCAGATCGATCCGCTGCAGGTGCTGGCCGATGGCCTGGGCTACGAGTACCGCTTCATTGCCGCCGGCAAGGACGATGGCCAGACCCAGCGCGGCCAGGCTGTTCTGACCCGGCTGCCGATCGCCGCTGAATCCGGCCCCGACCAGCCGGGCCTGAACTACCTGCGCCTGGACGATGGCCGCCACACTGTGGCGGTCTATACCGATGCCGGTGCAGGTGCGGCGCAGCTGCCGGCGCTGGTCACCCGTTCGCGGCTGGGTGCACCGGCGGTGCTGCTCGGCGCGGTGGCCGGTGAATCGGCCAAGGCCGCAGGCTTCGATCCGGCGCGTGTGGCGCTGGAAGCCGATGCCAGCTATTTCAGCGACGGCTTCCAGGCCGCCAGCAGCGCGCCGTTCAAGGTGGAAGGCAGCACGCTGCGTGCCACCCTGCTGACCCTGGCCTATGCCGCCGACAAGCACGGCGACACGCCGTGGATGGACACCACGCTCAACGCCGATGCGCGCGCTGCGCTGCTGCTGAAGGCGATGACCGAGGATGAGAAGTTCCAGATGCTGCACAGCTACTTCGGGCTGGGCAAGGACGGCGGCCCACTGCCGGAAGGTGCGGTCGGTTCGGCCGGCTTCGTGCCGGGCGTACCGCGGCTGGGCATCCCGTCGCAGCAGTCGGCCGATGCCGGTGTCGGCGTGACCAATCCGGGGGGCATCCGCCCGGGCGACTTCGCCACGGCGATGCCATCGGGCCCGTCCACCGCATCGAGCTGGAACCGCGAAGTTGCCTTCGCCGGTGGCGCCACGATGGGCCGCGAGGCGTGGCAGCAGCGCTTCAATATCCTGCTGTCGGGCAGCGTCAACCTGCAGCGTGACCCGCGCAACGGCCGCAACTTCGAGTACGCCGGCGAAGACCCGCTGCTGGCCGGCTCGATGGTTGGCGCGCTGATCCAGGGCGTGCAGAGCCAGCACGTGATCTCCTCGATGAAGCACTTCGCGCTGAACGACATGGAGACCCGTCGCAACTTCCACGACGTGCGCATCGGCGAACAGGCCATGCACGAGTCGGACCTGTTGGCCTTCGAGATCGCGCTGGATGCCGGTCGCCCGGGCGTGGCGATGTGCTCGTACAACAAGATCAACGGCACCTACGGCTGCGAGAACGGCTACCTGATGAACCAGGTGCTGAAGCAGGAATGGAAGTTCCCCGGTTTCGTGATGTCCGACTGGGGTGGCGTGCACAGTGGCTCGAAGGCTGCGCTGGCCGGCCTGGACCAGCAGTCGGCCGGTGAGGTGTTCGACGCGGCGGTGTTCTTCGATGAACCGCTGCGCCTGGCTGTGCATGGCGGCGTGGTGCCGCAGGCGCGCCTGAACGACATGGTGGCGCGCATCCTGCGCACGATGTTCCTGCATGGCAACTTCGACAACCCGCCGCAGCACCAGAAGGTGGATGCCGAGGCCGGCTTCGCCGTTGCCCAGCGCACGGTGGAGGAGGGCAGCGTGCTGCTGCGCAATGAGGGCAACCTGTTGCCGCTGGCCGACAGCGTGAAGCGCATCGTCATCATCGGCGGCCATGCCGACAAGGGCGTGATCGGTGGCGGTGGTTCATCGATGGTGGGCGTGACCGCCAAGGGCACCAACGCGGTGCCCGGCGTGATGCCGACCACCTGGCCGGGCCCGGTGATCTTCCATCCGTCCTCGCCGCTGGAATCGCTGCGTGCGGCGCGCCCGGACGCGACTATCACGTATGTGGATGGCACCAACGCAGCTGCTGCGGCCAAGGCGGCCGCGCAGGCGGATGTGGCCATCGTGTTTGCCACGCAGTGGGCTGCCGAATCGGTGGACCTGCCGGACATGCAGCTGCCGGACAACCAGGATGTCCTGATCTCGGCAGTGGCCAAGGCCAACCCGAAGACCGTGCTGGTGCTGGAAACCAACGGCCCGGTGCGCACACCGTGGCTGGCGCAGGTGCCGGCGATGCTGCAGGCCTGGTACCCGGGCATCCGCGGTGGCGAAGGCATTGCCGCACTGCTGACCGGCCAGGTCAATCCGTCCGGCCGCCTGCCGGTGACCTGGGTGACGGACGAATCGCAGCTGCCGCGCCCGCACATCGACGGCCTCGGCTTCAAGCCGGCCAAGCCGTTCGGTGATGTGTTCGATTTCGATATCGAAGGTGCCAACGTCGGCTACAAGTGGATGGCGGCCAAGGGCCTGACCCCGACCTTCGCCTTTGGCCATGGCCTGTCCTACACCTCGTTCGCCTATGACAACCTGAAGGTGAGCGTGGAAGGTTCGCGCCTGGTCGCCAGCGTCGACATCCGCAACACCGGCAAGCGCGCCGGTGCCGACGTGGCCCAGCTGTACCTGAAGCTGCCGGCCGGCAGCACCACGCCGATCCGCCTGATCGGCTATGACAAGGTGACCCTGCAGCCGGGCGAACAGCGCCGCATCCGCATCGAAGCCGAGCCGAAGACGCTGGCCCACTACGATGCACAGGCGCGCCAGTGGAAGATCGACGGTGGCACCTACCAGGTGCAGCTGTCGCGCAACGCCGCCGAACCGCTGCAGACGGTGGACGTGCAGCTGGTGGAGCAGGTGCTGCGCTGAGGCTTGAAGGCACGGCCCGCAAGGGCCGTGCCTGAAAAAGGGGACGGAGGGGATTAAGTCGTTTATGCATAAACGACTTAATCCCCTCCGTCCCCTTTTCATATGGCGAACCACCCGCGCAGGAAATCGATCAGCTGCCGCACCTTCGGCGAGGGCTGCGTGCTGTGCGGGTAGACCGCGTACACGCTCTGCTGCGGGAAGCGGTGCTGGCGCAGCACCGGGCGCAGGCGGTCCTGGGCCAGGTCGTCCTCGATCAGCCAGCGTGGCAGCACAGTGACCCCGGCGCCGGCCACGGCGAAGGCGCGCAGGCTGCTGGCACCATCCACGCGCACCACTGCATTGCCCGGGTTGGTGGCAAACAAGGCATCGCTGCCGTCGGGCGCGACCACCGGCACGTCGGCCAGGCGCGGGTAACCCAGGCGGGGCAGGGTGCCCAGTTGCACGGGGTCGTTGGCCGCATCGGCAGAGGGCAGGCGTGCCAGCAGGGACGGAGCCGCCACCGCGCACAGCGGGTGCCGTTCCAGTTCACTGGCATGCAGGCCCGAATCGGGCAGACGGCCGAGACGGATCGCCAGGTCGAAGCGCTCGGGAATCAGGTCTGCCGGCGCGGGAGACGTGGACAGGTGCAGCTGCAGGGCCGGATGCCGCGCACGGAAGGCTTCCAGTGCGGGAATCAGGCGAAGCTGCGCGTACTCCGGGGTGGTGGTCAGGCGCAGCACACCCTGCAGCTGGTGCTGGTCGCGCCGCGCGGCATCGATTGCCGCCTGCGCGGCATCCAGCGCCTGTATGCAGTGCTGCAGGAACTGCTCGCCAGCGTCGGTCAGGGCCAGGTGGCGGGTACTGCGCAGCAGCAGGGTCACGCCCAGTTCCTGCTCCAGCCGCTTCAGGTTGAAGCTGACCACCGCACGACTCAGGCCGAGCCGATCGGCCGCTGCGGTCAGGCTGCCGGCCTCGACCACGGCACGGAAGATATCGAAGCGATCGAGGCTGACCATGGCGATTCATTGTCAAAACAGATTTGACAGTGTTGCAGGTGTTGTCGTGTTCTTCCAACAGCTCCCGGGCGGCATGCTGGCGGTCTCTCTGCTGGAGCACCGCCGATGCCGCCCCCCCGCCTGCGCCATGAGGCGATCTTCCTGCTGGTGTTCGCCCTGGATCTGGTCAACATGTTCATCGCCACGGTGGCCTATCCGGCACTGGCAGCGGAACTGCACGCTGATGTCGGTACCCTGGCCTGGGTGGGCACCGCCTACATGCTGGGCCTGAGCGTGGTGATTCCGCTGGCGCCCTGGTTGGCCGCGCGCTGTGGTGAGCGTCGCCTGCTGCTGGTGGCGTTGCTGTTGTTCGCGGTTGCCGCTGTGCTGGCCGGCGCCGCACCGGGTATCGGCTGGCTGCTGGGCTGGCGCCTGCTGCAGGGCCTGGCCGGTGGCCTGCTGATTCCGGTGGCACAGGCGGCAGCGTACCGACAGTGCAAGCCGGACCAGCGTGGCGCGCTGACCCGCCGCATCCTGCTGGTGGCGCTGCTGGTGCCGGCACTGGCGCCGGCGCTGGGCGGGTTGCTGGTGCAGTGGTTGTCCTGGCGCGGCGTGCTCTGGGCCAGCCTGCCGTTGGCGGTGGTGGCGATCGGCCTGGTGCTGGCCTGGATGCCGGCCGATGGCGCGCGCAGTGCGCCGCGCCTGCAGGCCTATGCGCTGTCCACCGCGATGCTGGCGCTGGGCGCGCTGCTGCTGGCGTTGACCTGGCTGGGTGAACCCGGCCATCGGGCCGCCGGTGCCGTACTGCTGTTGATCGCAATGCTGTTGGCGGCGGCCCACCTGCGGCATGCACGGCAGCAGGCGCAGCCCCTGCTGCGCTGGTCGCTGCTGTCCCATCGGGGCCTGCGCCTGGCGATGCTGGTCTATCTGGCAGTGCCCGGAGTGTTCATCGGCAGCCAGCTGGTCAGTACCCTGCAGCTGCACCAGGCCGGTTACAGCGCGGCACGCATCGGCGCGTTGATGCTGCCCTGGGCGCTGGCCTCGGCCATTGCGATCACGGCCAGCAAGCGCCTGCTGGCGCGCTTCGGCCCGGCCACGGTACTGCGTACGGGCATGCTCCTGCAGGCCAGCGGCCTGCTGTTGATGGCGCTGCTGCCGCAGCCGGCCTTCGCGTTGGCCGGGCTGCTGTTCGCTCTGATGGGCGCCGGCGGCAGCCTGTGCAGCAGCACCGCGCAGACGCTGGCCTTCCATGGGGTCGAGGGCGAAGCATTGGGCGATGCCAGCGCACTCTGGAACCTCAACCGCCAGCTCAGCTTCTGCCTGGGCACCGCGGCCATCGCGCTGCTGCTGGCATTGGCCATGCAATGGCTGCCGGCCCACGCCACCGGCATGGCGCTGGGTCTGGCCGCGGTACTGACCCTGCTGCCGATGGCGCTGCTGCGCCGGCCGCAGTTGCTCACCCTTTCGCAACCGGAGAACATCTGATGGATACCACCGCAGAACATGAAATCCACCACCTGCACGACAAGCTGCAGGCCTGGTTCCGTGCCGATGTCGGCGCCGATGCGCTGGAGGATCTGATGGCGCACTTCAGCGCGGACTTCAGCATGGTCGGCATCGCGGGTCGCCGATTGGATCGGCAAGCCGTGCAGGCGTTGTTCGCGGGCGGTCACGGGGCGCGCCCCGGGCTGCGGATTTCCATCGACGCCGTGCACGCGGTGGAAGCGCCTTCACCGCTGGCGGTGCTGCGCTATCGCGAAGGGCATTCGATCGATGGCGGCACGCCTGCATGGCGGGAGTCACTGGCGGTGCTGCGGCAGGAAACCGGGCGCTGGCGCTGGCTGGCCCTGCATGAAGTGCCGGTAGCCTGACCGGTAGTGCCGGCTGCTGGCCGGCAACCGCGTAACGCGCCGCAGGATCATGAAGTTGCCGGCCAGCGGCCGGCACTACCGGTCGCCGGCGAGCGCAGCGGCAACGCAGGCACATGTGCCATCAGTCCTGCCTGCATCCACCGCAGAATGCAAAGCCCGCACACACTTCATGGCTTGGGGCAGGAGTAGGCTTGGAGCTTTCCTGCCGGGAGGGGTTGTCCATGCGTGTGCGTGCCGTCGCTGTAGCCATTGCCCTTTGCCTGTCCAGCGCCGTGCTGGCCGCCGATACCCCGCCGATGACCCCGGACATCAGCGGCAAGCCCTTCGTTGCCCCCGATGTCGGTCGTGACTACGACAAGCGCGTGGTGATGGTGCCGATGCGTGATGGCACCAAGCTGTATACGGTGATCGTGGTGCCCAAGGGTGCCCGCAATGCCCCGATCCTGCTGACCCGCACCCCCTACGACGCTGCTGGCCGTGCCAACCGCAGTGACTCGCCGCGCATGCGCGACCTGCTGCCACAGGGCGACGAGGTGTTCGTCGACGGCGGCTACATCCGCGTGTTCCAGGACATCCGTGGCAAGTACGGCTCCGAAGGCGATTACGTGATGACCCGGCCGCTGCGCGGGCCGTTGAACAACACCAGGGTGGATCACTCCACCGACGCCTGGGACACCATCGACTGGCTGGTGAAGAACGTGCCGGAGAGTAACGGCAAGGTCGGCATGCTCGGCTCGTCGTACGAGGGTTTCACCGTGGTGATGGCGCTGACCGACCCGCACCCGGCACTGAAGGTGGCCGCGCCGCAGAGCCCGATGGTCGATGGCTGGATGGGTGACGACTGGCTCAACTACGGTGCGTTCCGCCAGGTCAACTTCAACTATTTCGCAATGCAGACCGAGAAGCGCGGCAAGGGCACGCCGCTGCCCAGCCTCGGCTATGACGACTACAGCACCTTCCTGCGCCTCGGTTCGGCCGGTGACTACGCGCGTTTCACCGGCGTGGACCAGCTGACCTGGTGGAAGAAGCTGGTCGAGCACCCGGCCTATGATGGCTTCTGGCAGGGCCAGGCGTTGGACGCGGTGATGGCCAAGACACCGTTGAAGGTGCCGACCATGTGGCTGCAGGGCCTGTGGGACCAGGAAGACATGTGGGGTGCCAACCACGCCTACCAGGCGATGGAAGGGCGCGACAGCGGCAACAACCGCAACTATCTGGTGATGGGCCCGTGGCGGCACAGCCAGGTGAACTACGGCGGCAGCGAGCTGGGTGCGCTGAAGTTTGATGGCGATACCGCGCTGCAGTTCCGTCGCGATGTGCTCAAGCCGTTCTTCGACCAGTACCTGGTGGATGGCGCGCCGACGGCCGATACGCCGCCGGTGCTGATCTACAACACCGGCGAAAACCACTGGGACCGCCTGAAGGGTTGGCCGCGCAGCTGCGACAAGGGCTGTGCCGCCAGCAGCAAGCCGCTGTACCTGCGCGCCGGCGGCAAGCTGGCGTTCCAGGCACCGGCGGCGGGCGAGGGGGACTTCGAGGAATACGTGTCCGACCCGGCCAAGCCGGTACCGTTCGTGCCGCGCCCGGTCCGCTTCGGCGACCGCGACATGTGGACCACCTGGCTGGTCAAGGACCAGCGCTTCGTCGATGGCCGCCCGGACGTGTTGACCTTCATCACCGAACCGCTGACGGCGCCGCTGCGCATCGGCGGCGCGCCGGTGGTTCACCTGCAGGCCTCGACCAGTGGCACCGACAGCGACTGGGTGGTGAAGCTGATCGACGTGTATCCGGACCAGGAAGCGTCGACGCCGGAGATGGGTGGCTACGAGCTGCCGGTGTCGCTGGCGATCTTCCGTGGCCGTTACCGCGAAAGCTTCAGCGATCCGAAGCCGCTGGCCGCCAACCAGGTGCTGCCGTACCGCTTCGACCTGCCCAACGCCAACCACACCTTCCAGAAGGGCCATCGGGTGATGGTGCAGGTGCAGTCCAGCCTGTTCCCCCTGTATGACCGCAATCCGCAGACGTACGTGCCGAACATCTACCTGGCCAAGCCGGGCGATTACCAGAAGGCCACGCAGCGGGTCTGGCACAGTGCGGCGCAGGCCAGCTACATCGATCTGCCGGTGTATTGAGGTTGATGAGGTACGCCGGGTGCGCGATGCCCGGCGGCGGTAGTGCCGGCCGCTGGCCGGCATCCGCGACGGCGCGAGAGCGTGTCGACCAAGGTCGACACCTACCAGGGCCGGGCCACAGCAGGTTGATTCAGGCGATGGTGGTAGTGCCGGCCGC
>NZ_JCACKF010000017.1:0-87811 GCF_059505245.1 Stenotrophomonas sp. | reverse complement strand
TGGCCGGCATCGGCGACGGTGCAGGAGCGTGTCGACCAAGGTCGACACCTACCGGGGCTGAGTCATGACATGTCGAATCGGGCGGCTTTGGTAGCGCCGGCCGCTGGCCGGCATCGGCGACGGTGCAGGAGCGTGTCGACCAAGGTCGACACCTACCGGAGCGGGGATCCTCACCCCACCTTCGAGGGGCCCGTACGCCAGCGGCTGGGGACCAGGCCGAAGCGCTTGCGGAACGCGGCGGCGAAGTTGCTGGGGTGGCGGTAGCCGCTGGCGGCGGCGGCCTGCTCAACCGTCCAGCCGTTTTCGCGCAGGCCCTGTTCGGCATGGCGCATGCGCTGTTCATGCAGGTAGTCGAACACCGAGCTTCCATACTGCTGGGCAAAATGGCGGCGCAATGAGCTGGGGCTCATGCAGGCCAGCCGGGCCAGCTCGACCAGGCTGTGTGCATGGCTGGGGTCGTCATGCAGGTAACTGCGTACCCGTTCCAGGCGCTCGCGCTGGCCGGCACGCAGCGTGCGCACCGGGTCGGTCTGCAGATCCTCGGCCTGCAGGCCGAGGGCCAGCAGCTGCAATGCCACGCCTTCGCGCCACAGCGCGTCGATGCCGTCCTGCCACGGGCTGTCGAACAACTGGCCCAGCACCGGCAGCATGGCGTGGGGAATGGCCCAGTGGCGGCATTCCAGGTGCGTGCCAAGCGCTTTTTCCAGCTGTGGCATCTGGAAAACATCCGCGTCGATGCCACCCGGCACGATCACGCTGACCCCGCGCAGGCGCGTTTCGCCGGGGTGCGCGCCGGTCATCTCGATCTGGTCGCGATGGTGGGCGGTCATCGCGGTGCCGGCACGCAGGGTGAAACTTCCGCGTCGCGGGATACGCACGTCGACCTGACCCTGCAGCATCACGCGGATGGCGAGCCCGGGCCGCTGTTGCGCGGTCGCCACATAGGGGAACCGGTTATGCACGTCGGAGGCGATCAGGCTCATGCCACCGCGCATGAACTGTTCGTTGACTTCGCCGCGGCCGGCCCACTGGTCGTCGCGCAGGTGTTCCGGATCAGCGCGGTAATCGAAGCCGTGGCGTTGGCCGAAGCGGCGGTAATCGGCAAAGGTGAAGTATCGGGACATCGCTCGGCACGTACAGGAGGGGGAGGCGCTGGCGCCATGAGCCCATGTGCTGCCCCACGTAGCGGGCAGCCTGGAAGGCCGGAAAACGCCAGTTTGGAAGGAATGTGTCGAAGAAACTGGAAACGTTTCCCATTGTCGCTGCGAATCATTCGCAGGGGATTTGAATACGGTCAAACCGATTGGTCATTACGGCCAAGTTGAACGGGGTGCCGGACATACGCCAGCGTTTTGCCGCTATATCCGTACTTGATTCCCTACATGAACTTCGGTTGAGGTTTCATTGCTGGAACGATCATCCGCGGACAGGCTGTTGGTCTGCTCGTCACAGCGGCCGGCGTAAGGTGATGGATTGGCGGCCGCGCGCCGCATCGCTCCCCCCACCGATGGAGAATGCAGATGATTGATTACCAGCTGACCGGCAAGACCGCGATCGTGACCGGCGGCGTGTCGGGCATCGGCCTGGCCGTGGCACAGACGCTGGCCGCATCCGGTGCCCGTATTTCGGTCTGGGACCTCAAGCAGGATGCGGTGGATGCCACCGTGGCGCAGTTGCGCAGCACCGGCGCACAGGCCATCGGCATCGCGCTGGACGTCACCGACGATGCAGCGGTGGAGGCGGCGGTGCAGCGCACGGTCAAGGAACTTGACGGCCTGCATGTGGCGGTCAACAACGCCGGTATCGGCGGGCCGGCGGCCAGCAGCGGCGACTATCCGATCGAGGGCTGGCAGCGGGTCATCGACGTCAACCTCACCAGTGTGTTCCTGTGCCAGCGTGCGCAGATCCAGGCAATGCGGGCCGCTGGAACCGGCGGCAGCATCATCAACATGGCCTCGATCCTGGGCCAGGTGGGCTATGCCGGTTCCACCGCTTATGCGGCGGCCAAGCACGGCGTGGTCGGGCTGACCCAGACCGCCGCGTGGGAACATGCGGCCGACGGCATCCGTGTCAACGCGGTGGGTCCGGGTTTCATCAGCACGCCGCTGCTGGAGAAGATGGACCCGAAGGTGCGCGCCACGCTGGAAGGACGGCACGCGCTGAAGCGACTGGGCACGGCCGAGGAAGTGGCGGCATTGGTGGCCTGGTTGGCCAGCGACGACGCCTCGTTTGCGACCGGCGCGTACTACGCCATCGATGGTGGCTACCTGGCGCAGTGATGCGTTGAACGCAGGGTGCGGTGCCGCCGGGTGTCGCCCGGCGCTACCGGGTGAACGGACTGTGGCGTGGCCTTCACCTCTGTGCCACGGGGGCCACGCGACGCTCCGGGAAAACCCCGGAGCTTGGCCATGGAACTCACCCAGGATGTCTCGATCCTGCTGCGCGTAGCCGCAGCGATGCTGTTTGGCGGCGTGCTGGGCGTCGAGCGTGAGATGGGCAAGCACGCCGCTGGCCTGCGTACGCACATGCTGATCGCGGGGGCCGCTGCGCTGATCGTCGGCCTCGGCGACTCGGTGGCCGAGCATTTCCAGCAGGAGCGCTACCGCGACCTGCTGCAGGTCGATCCGGTGCGCCTGATCGAAGCGGTGGTGGCCTGTGTCGGCTTCGTTGCCGCTGGCACCATCCTGCGTGGGTCACGCGAGGACCAGGTCAGCGGCCTGACCACGGCCAGCTCGCTGATCATGGCAGCGGCCATCGGGATTGCGGTGGGGATCAGCTAGTACGTGATCGCCATCGGGGTGAGCGTGCTCTGCGTGCTGGTGCTGGCGGTGATGCGGCGGTTGGAGAAACGGATCTCGTAGGGAATCTCGAATTGCCGGCCAGCGGCCGGCACTACCATGCGGACTGAATGGTCGGACCAATATGAAGTCTAGCCCTATGGTCTAATAGGCACTTCGTCGGAGCGGCGGTTAAATCCGCTGCAAGTGGTCTGATCGAAATCATTATTGGTACGACCAATAATCGACAGCCATGGCGACCCACCGCCTGCGGTGGAGCACATCCCGCCCCAGTCGAGAGCCTTCATGCAGCCCTGGCAACACCTGTACGACCCCGCCGGCAACCTGTGGTTGTCCAGCCTGATCGCGCTGCTGCCGATCGCGTTCTTCTTCATTGCCCTGGCCGTGCTGCGCATGAAGGGCTGGCTGGCCGGCACGATCACCGTGGCCATCGCGCTTGGCGTGGCCCTGTTGTTCTACCGCATGCCGTTGAGCCAGGCGCTGGGCGCGGCCGGTTTCGGCTTCGTCTACGGCCTGTGGCCGATCGCCTGGATCATCATCGGCGCGGTGTTCCTCTACAAGGTCTCGGTCAAGACCGGTCAGTTCGACATCATCCGCGCCTCGATCCTGTCGGTGACCGAAGACCAGCGCCTGCAGATGCTGATGGTCGGTTTCGCGTTTGGTGCCTTCCTGGAAGGCGCGGCCGGCTTCGGTGCGCCGGTGGCGATCACGGCGGCGCTGCTGGTCGGGCTGGGCTTCAAGCCACTGTATGCCGCCGGCCTGTGCCTGATCGTCAACACTGCGCCGGTGGCGTTCGGTGCGATGGGCATCCCGATCATCGTGGCCGGGCAGGTCACCGGCCTGGATGCATTCGAGATCGGCCAGATGGCCGGCCGCCAGCTGCCGTTCCTGACTGTGATCGTGCTGTTCTGGATCATGGCCATCATGGATGGCTGGCGTGGCGTCAAGGAAACCTGGCCGGCGGTGCTGGTGGCCGGTGGCTCGTTCGCCATCGCGCAGTACCTGACCTCGAACTTCATCGGCCCGGAGCTGCCGGACATCACCGCCTCGCTGGCGTCGCTGGTGTGCCTGACCCTGTTCCTGCGCCGCTGGAAGCCGGCACGGATCTTCCGCTTCGATACCGAAACCAGCGCCGAGGCGGCCGCGCAGGCACTGGAGGCACCACGCTACAGCGTCGGCCAGATCGCCAAGGCGTGGTCGCCGTTCCTGATCCTCACCGCGATGGTCACGCTGTGGAGCATCAAGCCGTTCAAGTCGCTTTTCGCGGCAGGCGGCCCGTTGGAAGGCTGGGTGCTCAAGCTCCCGGTGCCGGGCCTGGACCAGAGGGTGCAGAAGATGCCGCCGATCGTCGACGCGCCGCTCAGCTATGAGGCGATCTACAAATTCGACTGGTTCTCGGCCACCGGCACCGCGATCTTCCTTGCGGCGGTGATCGCGATCATCGCACTGCGCATGCCGGCCCGCTCGGCGCTGCAGACCTTCGGCGAAACCGTGCGTGAGCTGCGCATGCCGATCTACTCGATCGGCATGGTGCTCGCCTTCGCCTTCATCGCCAACTACTCGGGCCTGTCGGCAACACTGGCGCTGGCATTGGCGCACACCGGCGATGCGTTCCCGTTCTTCTCGCCGTTCCTGGGCTGGCTGGGCGTGTTCCTGACCGGTTCGGATACCTCGTCCAATGCGCTGTTCTCGGCGCTGCAGGCCACCACCGCGCAACAGATCGGCGTATCCGACGTGCTGCTGGTGGCGGCCAACACCACCGGTGGCGTTACCGGCAAGATGATCTCGCCGCAGTCGATCGCCATTGCCTGCGCGGCGGTCGGCCTGGCCGGCAAGGAGTCGGACCTGTTCCGCTTCACGGTCAAGCACAGCCTGATTTTCACCACGATGGTCGGCCTGATCACCCTGGCCCAGGCCTACTGGCTGACCTGGATGATTCCCTGAGCCATGCATGGCTGGCCGACCACCCGCTGTGCGCTTCGGGCCACAATGGCGCCATGAGCACGCAACGTATTTCGGACAGGGTGGCCGCGCAGCTGCGCGGCCTGGTGCAGGAACAGCGGCTGCGGCCGGGCGACCGGTTGCCCGCCGAGCGCACCCTGGCGGTGCAGCTGGGGGTCTCGCGCACCGCGCTGCGCGAGGCGATCGCGCAGCTGGCCAGCCAGGGCCTGCTGACTGCACGCATCGGTGGCGGCACCTACGTGGCCGAACCGGCGGCGCGCGCGCGGCAGGCGCTGGATGAACCGCTGGCGCCGTACCTGCCGCTGTTCCAGGGCGACCCGGAATACCGTTTTGACGTGCTGGAGATCCGCCACGCGCTGGAAGGTGCCACTGCCTGGCATGCGGCGCTGCGAGCCACCGATGAGGACCGTACGCGCATCGCGCAGGCCTTCCAGACCATGATGGACGCGCACGGCAAGGACGACCCCACCGGTGAAGCAGAGGCTGACGCGGCCTTCCACCTGTCCATCGCCGAGGCCTCCCACAACCTGGTGCTGCTGCAGGTGATGCGCGGCCTGTTCGAACTGCTGCAGACCAACATCTCGCAGAGCCGCGAGAAGCTCTACACCTCGGCGAGGACCTTCTCGCCCCTGTCCGACCAGCACCGCGAAATGATGGATGCGGTGCTGGCCGGCGACCCCGAACGCGCGCGCGCCGCCGCGCATGCCCACCTCGAGTTCGTGCACACCACGCTGCGCACGCTCGATGACAACGAAGCCCGGCGTGCGCGGGCCTCGCGCCTGCCTTCCCCACACGGTTGACCCCATGATCATCTCCGCCTCCACCGATTACCGTGCCGCAGCGCAACGCCGGCTGCCGCCGTTCCTGTTCCACTACATCGATGGCGGCGCGTATGCCGAGCACACGCTGAAGCGCAACGTTTCCGACCTGTCCGACATCGCGCTGCGCCAGCGCATCCTGCGCAACATGTCCGACCTGAGCCTGGAAACCGAGCTGTTCGGCGAAACGCTGGCAATGCCGGTGGCGCTGGCGCCGGTCGGCCTGACCGGCATGTATGCCCGCCGCGGTGAAGTGCAGGCGGCGCGCGCGGCCGACAGCCGGGGCATCCCGTTCACCCTGTCCACCGTATCGGTGTGCCCGATCGAGGAAGTGGCACCGGCCATCCAGCGGCCGATGTGGTTCCAGCTGTACGTGCTGCGCGACCGTGGCTTCATGCGCAATGCGCTGGAGCGGGCACAGGCCGCCGGCGTGACCACGCTGGTGTTCACCGTGGACATGCCGGTGCCGGGCGCGCGCTACCGTGACGCACACTCCGGCATGAGCGGCCCGAATGCCTCGCTGCGCCGCATCGGCCAGGCCGTCACCCATCCGCACTGGGCGTGGGACGTCGGCCTGTTCGGCCGTCCGCATGACCTGGGCAACATCTCCACCTACCGCGGCAACCCGACCGGGCTGGAGGATTACATCGGCTGGCTGGGCAGCAACTTCGATCCGTCCATTTCGTGGAAGGACCTGGAGTGGATCCGCGAGTTCTGGAAGGGCCCGATGGTGATCAAGGGCATCCTCGACCCGGATGATGCGCGCGATGCGGTCAGGTTCGGTGCCGATGGCATCGTGGTCTCCAACCACGGTGGTCGCCAGTTGGATGGCGTGCTGTCTACCGCACGTGCATTGCCGGCCATCGCCGATGCGGTGCAGGGCGACCTGAAGATCCTCGCCGATTCGGGCATCCGTACCGGCCTGGACGTGGTGCGCATGCTGGCGCTGGGGGCCGATACCGTGCTGCTGGGGCGCGCCTTCGTCTATGCGCTGGCCGCGCAGGGCGAGGCCGGCGTGGCCAACCTGCTGGACCTGATCGCCAAGGAGATGCGCGTGGCGATGACACTGACCGGCGCGCGCCGCATCGCCGACATCAGCCGCGATTCGCTGGTCAACCTGCCATGAGTGGCCATGACGCCGTGCTGGCGCAGTTGCGCGACGCGGTCGGCAGCCGCCATGTGTTGACCGGCGACAAGGCCACGCGCCGCTTCCGTCGTGGCTACCGCTTCGGCGATGGCCCGGTGCTGGCGGTGGTGCGCCCAGGTACCTTGCTGGAACTGTGGTATGTGCTGCAGGCAGCGGTGCAGGGCGGAGCGGCGATCATCCTGCAGGCGGCCAATACCGGCCTGACCGGTGGCTCGACCCCGGATGGGGACGACTATGGGCGCCCGATCGTGCTGGTCAGCACGCTGCGCCTGACCGGCATCCAGCTGTTGAACGAGGGCCGCCAGGTGCTGTGCCTGCCCGGCGCCACGCTCGACCGCCTGGAGCAGACCCTGGCACCGCTGGGCCGCGAACCGCATTCGGTGATCGGCTCCTCCTGCATCGGCGCCTCGGTGCTGGGCGGCATCTGCAACAACTCCGGCGGCGCGCTGGTGCGCCGTGGCCCGGCCTATACCGAGCTGGCGCTGTATGCGCAGGTCGATGCGCAGGGCCAGTTGCAGCTGGTCAACCACCTCGGCATCGCGCTGGGTGATACGCCCGAGCAGATCCTGCAGCGCCTGCAGGCCGGTGACTATGCCGCTGACGACGTGGGTGACGGCGATGGCCGCGCCGCGTCTGATCCACGCTACGCCGAGGAAGTGCGCCGGGTCGATGCCGATACGCCGGCACGCTTCAACGCCGACCCCAGCCGCCACTTCGAAGCGGCCGGTTCGGCCGGCAAGCTGGCGGTGTTCGCGGTGCGCCTGGATACCTTCGAAAAGGAGCCCGCCGAGGTCTTCTACATCGGCAGCAACCGCACCGACAGCCTCACTGCGATCCGGCGCCAGCTGCTGACCGGCTTCGAGCGCCTGCCGATTGCCGGCGAGTACATCCACCGCGATGCCTATGACATCGGCGAGCGCTACGGCAAGGACAGCTTCCTGTTGATCGACCGCCTCGGCACTTCCCGTGTGCCCGCCGCGTTCGCATTGAAGAGCCGGGTCGATGGATGGTTCGAACGGCTGGGCCTGCGCGGGGTAACCGACCGGGTGATGCAGGTGCTGACCGGCCTGCTGCCCTCGCACCTGCCCAGGCGCATGGGTGAATTCCGCCAGCGCTACGAGCATCACCTGTTGCTGAAGGTCTCCGCACAGGACGCGGCGGCAACCGAGGCCTGGCTGCGCGGCTTCTTCGCCGATCATGAGGGTGGTTACTTCCACTGCACGGCCGATGAGGGGCGCAAGGCGTTCCTGCATCGCTTCGCGGTGGCCGGCGCGGCGGTGCGCTACCGCGCAGTGCATCGGGACCAGGTGCAGGATATCGTGGCGCTGGACATCGCCCTGCGCCGCGATGATGCCGACTGGTTCGAGCAGTTGCCGGCCGATATCGATGGCCGCCTGCTGCACAAGCTGTATTACGGGCACTTCCTGTGCCATGTGTTCCACCAGGACTACATCGCACGCAAGGGCGAAGACCCGATGGCGATCGAGCACGCGATGTGGGCGCTGCTGGACCAGCGCGGCGCCGAGTATCCGGCCGAGCACAATGTCGGCCACCTGTACCCGGCCAAGCCGGCCCTGGCCGGGTTCTATCGGCAGCTGGACCCGAGCAATACGTTCAATCCGGGCATCGGCCAGACCTCGAAGGAAAAAGGGTGGGGTGGCTGCGACTGCGGATGATGTAGAGCCGAGCCTATGCTCGGCTGCTCTTCCCGACAGACAGCCGTCGAGCATGGCTCAGCCCCACCCGGACAGCGGTTACCATCGGAATCCCGTACGCAGGAGCCGCCCATGCCCACCATCGTTGCCCGCGCGACCCTGTGGGCTGCATTGCTGGCAACACCGCTGCTGGTGCTGGCGCAGTCCGCGATCCTGCCGCAGCAGCGCGACGCCGCCGGCAACGTGATGGAGCCGCTGGGGCAGGTGCTGGAACAGGGAGGGCAGGGCGAAGCACGCATGCAGTACTGCACCCTCGATCGTGCCTGGTGCGTGCGTGTGCAGCCGGTGGCCGAGGACGGCGATCGGCCGACGACGCTGGAAGTCTCTGAACGGGAGGCCGGCGAAAGCGAGCCGCACGTCTACCACGTCAGCATCGACGTGCCGCAGGAAAGCGAGCTTTCGCTGTGGCCGTGGATCGTGCGGCTTGCGCCTGGCGTTGGCAGCGATGAGGCAGTGAGCGACCCGCGGCAGCGCGCCCGCCAGAACGTGCTGGTGGGCGGTATCGTCAAATTCAGCACGATGTACTCAGGCGGTGGTGCCGACGCGTCCACGCTGCAGCTGGCGCGCGTGCGTCACCTGCAGGATGACATCCAGGTGGACGACGACGTGCTGACCCTGCCATGGCTGGGCAACGCGATGATCCGCGCCTGTTTCAGCGAGCAGGACATGAAGCAGCGCGCAGGCGCCTGCCACGACGAGTACGGGTTCTCGGCAAGGCTGGCGCTGGATACCGCCGCCGGGGGCATGCCGGTGCTGCGCTACCAGACGGTGGCGACGCGGTTCCCGGCCGGTGTCTCACGCTTCGAGGATTCGCTGGCCAAGGGGCCGCTGAAGAAGAAGGACCTGCGCACCGAGCAGGACCCGGCGTGCAGCTACACGCGGTTGTTCCGCTTCAGTGATGGGGTGTTCCACCCCGACCAGGCGCTGCCGGACTGCGCGGGGTATACCGAGCCCTGAGCTGTAGAGCCGAGCCTGCGCTCGGCTGTCACGGAAGCGCAGCCGGGCATGGGCTCGGCTCTACAGCGCCTACTCGCAGCGGGTGGCGGTGATGATGTTGTCCTTGTCCACGTACACGCGCAGGCGGTCGTGGCGGATGTCCTTGGTGGTGATGGTGTTGGGGCCGATCGGGTTGACCAGGCCGGCACCGCTTTCGCTGGACAGGCGGCGGATGTTGGGCTCATTGGCAGGCTGGCCGATTGCCCAGCCCAGCTGGCTGGCGTCGCAGTGGCCGGTACCCTTGACCTGCGGACCGGGGGTGCTGACGCAGGCCGACAGCAGCAGGGCCGACGCGGGTAGCAACAGGGACAGACGGAAGGCGGACATGCAGCGCTCCTGCGCAGGGAAGATGGGCGGAACGATAGCACCCGGCGCGCGAAAGGCGTCAGCGCCCCGGTCATTGCCGGCACAGCATGGTCATTGCATAGTGGGAGGGATGACTGGCATCGCGCCAGCGGGCAGGCCGGGCCATTCCGGTGCAGGTGCTGGACACGGTATGACGGCAGACAGTTTCCGCGACAAGCGCAGGGCGATGACGGTACTTGCAGTATCGGTGCTGGCCGTGGCGTGCGCCGCCACTGCCGCCGAGCCAGTGCCGGCCGCAGCCGCGGAAACGCCGGTGTTCGGCGCGTGGCGCAACCTTCAGACCGAGGCCGGCTACGCGCCGGCCCAGCGCGATCTGGCCTTCGCCATGCTGCCGCAGGCGGCGACCCGCGGCGACCGTTTCGCCGTCCTCGACCGTGAAGGCAAGCGGGCGGTGTGTTGCCTGCAGGTGGCCAGCCCGTCGCTGGGCGTGGCCGCGCTGCGCGAGCAGTACCACCTGCCGCAGGCCTGGGTGACCGACCTGAGCAATGGCCGCAGCCCGGCGCGTCCTTATCTGCCGCATGTCTATGCGATGCAGCGTGTGGACGAACTGGCAGACTACGGCTTCGCCGATGTGCCCGGGGCCTACAGCGACCTGGGTGGGCTGCTGATCCCCGAGGGCGCCGCCCTGGAGGACGATGGCAGTGCCGTCCTGCTGGGCGACAACCGTTATTCCCTGCATTTCCAGCGCCAGCCGCACGCCGATGATGATGGCGCGCTGGACCGCTACACCCTGCAGGGCGGCGACAGCGAGGCCCCGTTCGTGGTTGAAGTGCCGTTCGGCACCTACTGACTGCAGCACTGCACTGGCTAGAATGCAGCGCGGCGCCGTCTGCCGTGCCTGTTCCGTGAGTTGCTGCCGTGTCCCTGCGCCCTTTGCTGCTGTCGTCCCTGCTGCTGTTGTCCGCCTGCGCCAGCGCGCCACCTCCACCGCCGGCCCATTCCGATGCGCTGTGGCGCTTGATCGAGCGTGACTGCAAGGCGGTGGAAGGACCGCGTGGCAGTTGCCTGCGGGTGGAGACGGCGGCCGACCGCCGCGACGTGCTGGTCAAGGATGCGCACGGTGACTACCAGTTCCTGCTGATGCCGCTGGACAAGGTCAGTGGCATCGAGAGCCACGGCCTGTACCAGCGTGGGGTGCCCAACTATTTTGCGGCCGCCTGGCAGGCGCGCGGGCATACCGAACAGGCCCTGGGCCGGCCGCTGCCGCGCAGCGTGGCCAGCCTGGCACTGAATTCGCCGCACGGTCGCTCGCAGCACCAGCTGCATATCCATGTCGACTGCCTGCGCGCGGATGTGCTGCAGGCACTGGATGCACATGCCGGTGCGCTCGGTCCGCGCTGGTCAGCGTTTCCGGTGCCGCTGCGCGGGCATCAGTACCAGGCCTATCTGCTGCCCGGTGCAGAACTGACCGCCAATCCGCTCAATCTGCTGGCCTATGGCCTGAGCGGCGTGGGCGATGTGGGCCAGTGGAGCCTGGTGGTGGCCGGGCGCGGCGAGGTGCAGGGCGGCCCCGGCTTCATCCTGCTGGCTACCCGCGTGGATGCCGCCAGCGGCAACGATGCCAGCGGCGAGGAACTACAGGACCATGCCTGCACGGTCTTGACCGGTGCCGGTGCGGCACTGGAGCGGGTGCGCTAGCCGATCGGCTGCTGGCAGCTGCGCCAGGCCGACGCGGTCAGCGCCAGCAGCTGACGGTCATGCCATCCCTGCGCGTCCAGATGGTAGTCGCGCAGGATCCCTTCGCGGATGAACCCATGGGCCTGCAGCGCCTGGGCAAACGGGCTGGTGCAGCCTGGCGGCAGCAGCACGAAGAGGCGGTGCAGGCCGACATCGTCGAACAGGAACGGGCACAGTGCCCGCAGTGCCGCCTGCGGATGGGGGTGCCGGTGCTGCAGCGATTGCAGCTCGGCGCAGCGCGAGTGCAGCGACTGCAGGCGGATATGCAGCTGGTCGTGCAGTACGCCCTGCACGTCGTCGAACACACCCAGCACCAGCAGGTCGTTGTCTTCCTGCAGGCGTGAACGATAGACGCTGGCGAGGAACCGCGCCTCTTCATCAATGCCGTAGGACGGCCGTTGGCCGCGCTGGCGACGGTCGTCGAAGGCACGCCAGCGTGGCAGGTCGGTGCGCTGGAACGAACGCAGGGTGATGGGCGTGGCCTGGAGGTGGAGCAAGTGGCGGCGCAGGACGGGTCGTAGTGGAGCGAAGTGGGTGGAAGGGGCGCTGTTGGTCATCCCGGCACGATGCGCATCACTGACGCGCCAGGCCATGCAATTCATTGCAAAAGTGGGGTGGTGCCGTAAACGCGTCTGATTCGGTTCAGGCATAAGCCCATCAGGGCTGGTCATTTCCGTTGAAACCACCCATTCAGGACACTTTCGTTACGGGATCGTTATGTGTCGTACCGGCTGCGGCTCCCGTACCACCCGCCCACTCCCCCAGGAAGCCCATGTCCGCCTCCCACAAGGCGATGCGCCCGCGTCCGCTGGTGCTCGCGCTGTCGTCCCTGATGCTGGCCTCGCTGCCGGCCTTCGCGCAGGAAAGCGCGCCCACCACATTGCAGGAAGTGAAGGTCACCGGCTCGCGCATTCCACGTGCCAGTGTCGAGGGACCCTCGCCGGTGACGGTGATCAGCCGCGAGCAGATCGACGCACAGGGCTACCGCAATGCCTTCGACGCCCTCAGCGCGCTGACCGAGAACACCGGCAACGTGCAGGGCGAGGATTTCGGCAATACGTTCACGCCGGCCGCCAACACCATCAATCTGCGCGGGCTGGGTCCGAACCGCACGCTGGTGCTGGTCAACGGCCGTCGCCAGGCCGACTACCCGCTGGCCTACGAAGGCTCGGTGAACGTTGTCAACCTGGCCAACATTCCCAGCGCCCTGATCGAACGCATCGAAGTGCTGGCTGCCGGTGCGTCGGCGGTGTACGGCTCCGACGCCATTGCCGGTGTGGTCAACATCATCCTCAAGGACCGCTTTGAAGGCGTGGACGTGAACGTGCGCGCCGGCGGCACCCAGCAGGGCGGCGGTGACAACCAGCGCGTGCAGGTGGTGGGCGGCAGTTCCGGCGAGCGCTGGGACGGCCTGTTCGGTTTCGAGTTCGACGTGCGCAAGGCGATCCACGCGCGCCAGCGCGACTTCATGGATTCGCTGGACGATGACCCGGCCGGCAAGGCGCCGCAGGCGACCGCGATCGCCTATCGGCGCAATGCTGCCACCGGCCGCAACATCGATCCGGGCGTCAACGGCTGCGACGCCGCGTCGGACATCTATGGCGGCAGCGTGTTCCGTGCCAACAACCCGCGCCAGGGCTGGTACTGCGGCAGCAACGAGGCCGCCGCCAGCTACTGGACCGTGCAGACCCAGAAGCGCAATCTCAACGGCTACGGTCTGCTGACCTTCCACGTCAACGAGAGCACCGACCTGTTCGCCGATGTCGCCGTGGGCAGCGCGCGGATCTACAACAACACGCGTGCACCGACCTGGACCTCGGCCCGCAACTACTTCTACAACCAGGGCACCGGCAACCTGGAAAGCTGGTACCGCCGCTTCGCGCCGGAGGAAATCGGCGGCCTGCCGCGCAATGCCAACCGCTTCCTGGAAAACTCGTGGTCGTTCAACGTCGGCGCACGTGGCCAGATCGGCGACAGCGGTTGGGATTACGAAGCGGTCTACAGCCGCTCGCGTTATGAGAACCGCACCCGCCGACCGGTGCTGCTGGCCGGCATCAACGAATACCTGCTCGGTCCGAAGCTGGGCGTACGCAATGGCGTTGAGGTCTATGCGCCCGACCCGGCACGCCTGTTCAAACCATTGACCCCGGGCGAATACGAGGGCCTGTCCGGCTACCAGGAAAGCCGCAATGCGGCGTGGCTGCAGACCTTCAGCGCCAGCGTCAACGGCCGTTTGTTCGCGCTGCCCGGTGGCGACGCTGCATTGGCGGCGGTGGTCGAGGCCGGCAGCCAGGGCTACCGCAACCGCCCGGACCCGCGACTGGGCACAGGCGAGTTCTGGAACACCAGCGCCGGTATCGGTGCCGGCGGTGATCGTGACCGCTATGCGGCCGGCGTGGAGCTGCAGTTGCCGTTGCTGAAATCGCTGACCACGACGCTGGCCGGTCGCTATGACCAGTATCGCGCCGGTGGCGAGCACATCGGCAAGGCGACCTGGAGCTTCGGCGTCGAGTTCCGCCCGATCGAGAGCCTGTTGATCCGCGGCTCTGCTGCGACCAGCTTCCGTGCGCCGGACATGAACTACGTGTTCGCGACCGAGACCCGCGGCTACAACCCGGGCATGACCGACTACTGGCGCTGCCGCACCGCAGGCCAGTCGTACGACAACTGCGACTACAACGGCCTGTCGATCGACTACAGCAACCGCGCCAACGCGCAGCTGCAGCCGGAAACCGCTAAATCCTATGGTTTCGGCGTGGTCTGGTCGCCGCTGTCCGGCCTGGATTTCAGTGCCGACTACTACGACATCCGCATCGACAACGAGGTCACCAGCCTCGATACCAGCCGCATCCTGCGCGACGAAGCCGATTGCCGCCTGGGCCGCACGCTGGGTGGCGAAGCGCGCGATATCGGTTCACCGCTGTGCCAGGACGCGCTGTCGCGGGTGATCCGCAACCCGTCCACTGCAACCGTGCAGCCGGACCAGGTGACCCGCGTGCTGATCAATCCGATCAACGCGGCCTCCGAATCGGTGCGCGGCCTGGACCTGAAGGGTAACTGGCGTTTCGATGCCGGCCGCTATGGCCGCTTCACTACGCGCCTGGCCTATACCGTGGTGCTGGAGCACACGTACCGGCAGTTCTCAGATGATCCGGAGCGTGACATCCGCAATTCGCTGGATGACTACCAGTGGCGCAGCAAGGCCAATGGCAGCATCACCTGGAACCAGGGTGACTGGACCACCACGCTGTACGGCAACCGTTTCGGTTCACTGCCGAAGACCGATGGCAGTGGCCGCATCGCGCCGTACATGACCTACAACGCCAGCGTGTTCCGCCAGTTCGGCGAGAACCTGTCGGTGGGCGTGATCGTCAACAACCTGCGTGACAGCCGCCCGCCGGCGGACAGGAACGGTGGCGGCTGGCCGTTCTATCCGGTTGGCAACTACGACCCGTATGGCCGCCAGTACTGGCTGCAGCTGGACTACCGGTTCCGCTGATCCGGCTGGCAAACAGAAGGCCCGGCAATGCCGGGCCTTCTGCTGTGTCGATGTCCGCTGTGATGGCGGGCGCCGGTGGCCTAGGGCAGTGCCTGCTGCAGGTACGACTCGATGACGTAGCTGAAGGGCTGCTGCTGGCGATCGCGCAGCAGGGCGCGCACTTCCAGGATCACGCCGCGGTCGCCTTCGCCACGCGGTGGCCAGAAGGTCTGGTCAGCCAGTGTCTGGCGCTGGAAGCCGAGCGGGCCAACCACGCGGCCAAAGGGTTCGTCGGTGCTGTCCAGCACCTGGTTCATGCCCGGACTGAGGTGGTCCGGCAGGTACCAGTTGTCTGCCTCGGAGAGTACGCGGCTGCCACAGACCAGCTGCACACGGCGGTAGCGAAGGGCGGTGCCGGGTTTCGCACCCAGTGCCTGCAGCACGTCGGCCGGTGCTGTCTTGTCCTGGCCGTGCACACGCACCGCGCGCACCCGCGCTTGCTCGGCCAGGCCGTTTTCGGCGCACCAGTGTTCCAGGGTGGCGGTGGCGCTCTGCCCGGAAAGCACACGCTGGTGCAGCCGCTCGACCAGCGCAGCCGGGGCGATGCGCAGTTGGCCAGGCGGCGCCTGCAGCGGCGCGGTGGCGGCCGCATCAGTGGCGGACAGGCTGGCCATCGGGGCAGCAGCCAGCAGGGACGCGGCCTGCCAGCGGCGGAGACGATCGTGGCGGTCGGACGGGCCCATGCGGCATCACAGCGGAAACAGGTGCCTATGGTACCCGTTCAGGCGTGTGCACGGCGTGGCTGCGAGCCGCCGTCGCGGCGGCATTCATCGTTCTGATGAATGTGTGGCATCCAGATATTTCGTTGGCCGATGGCAGTGCCAGCGCGCAGGATGGCGCCATGACTTGGCTTTCCGGGAGTTTCCGATGACGCTTCAGTTCGTCCATGGCGCGGTTGATCGCGAGGGCGCGCCGCTGCATTTCCACATCCACAACGGTCGTATCAGTGGTCTCAACGGTGATACTGCGCCGCGCGAGGGTGCGGAACCCGTCGACTTGCAGGGCTGTGCAGTCCTGCCGGGCCTGGTCGACGGTCATATTCATCTGGACAAGAGCTTCGTCGGCGACCGCTGGCACCCGCACCAGCCGGTGAACAGCCTGCGTGAGCGTCTGGCGGTGGAGAAGGCCGCGGTGGCGGGCGCCGCGCCAATGGTGGACCGTGCCGAGGCCTTGATCCGCCAGTGCAGCCGCTTCGGCACGGTGGCGATGCGCTGTCACGTCGATGTCGACGGCAGCACCGGCCTGCGTCATCTCGAAGCAGTGCGCGAGGCCGCGCTGCGCTGCGCCGACATCATGCGGATCCAGCTGGTGGCGTTCCCGCAGGCCGGGGTGATGTCCTGTCCCGGCACCGCCGCCGTACTGGAGCAGGCCCTTGCCGCAGGGGTGGAGGTGCTGGGCGGCATCGACCCGACCACGCTCGACGGCGATGCCGAAGGCCAGCTGGCCCTGCTGTTCGGCCTGGCCGAGCGCTATGGCGTGCAGCTGGACATCCACCTGCATGAGCCCGGCGAAACCGGACTGGCCCAGCTGCTGCACATCGCCGCACGCACCCGTGCCGCCGGCCTGCAGGGACGTGTTGCGGTCAGCCATGCCTACTCGCTGGGCGACGTGCCGCTGGCGCGCGCGCTGCAGGTGGGTGAAGCGCTGGCCACGGCGGGCGTTGCGATCATGAGCAACGCGCCGGGCGACCATCCGTTCCCGCCGCTGCGTGCATTGCATGACGCCGGCGTGCGCGTGTTCGCCGGCAATGACAACATCCGCGACTGCTGGTGGCCGTACGGCAATGGGGACCTGCTGCAGCGCGCGATGCTGCTGGGCTACCGCTCGGGCTTCTACACCGATGGCGACCTGATGCTGGCGCTGGACATGGTCACCACCCATGCCGCGCAGGTGATCGGGCTGCCGCAGCACGGCATCGCCGAAGGCCGGCCGGCGACGTTCGTGGCCGTGCGTGCGGACCATGGCCCGGCGGCCGTGGCCGGAGTGCCGGTGGAGCGCCGGGTGGTGGTTGACGGCCGCTGGTTGTAGATCCACGCCGTGCGTGGAGGGAGCCATCGCGTGGTCTCATTCATCCACGGATGGCATGGATCCACCTCGATGTGTCGTCAGGCGTAATCGTCGGCGCGGGTAGCGACGAACGCTTCCAGCCACGCAAGCAGGTGGGCGATGTCGATGACTTCGCCCTGTTCGACGCGCTTGAGCAGCAGTGTGCTGGCGCCGATCTGCAGGCTGCTGTCGGCATAGCGCAGCACTGCATCGATGCCCCAGGCGTCGGTGACCTGCATCCAGGCCAGGCCCGGCACGCGTTGGGCCAGGGTATCGCCGAACGCCACGCCCAGCGCTTCCCAGCCATCGCAGTCGTCAGGCTCGATCAGCTCGGCATCGATCACGCGCTGCAGCGTGCTGGCCGCCAGCGGCCATTGCACCGGCAGCGTCGGGAAGCCGGCGGCGACGCGCGCGGCGATCAGCGAGCGCTGGTGCTGCAGGTGCGTCTGCAGGGCAGCGGGCAGGGGGTCGAAGCGGGCGGGGATTTCGTCGGACATGACACGATGCCGTGGAGCACGGAAACAGGAGGCACTCTAGCGGCAGAGCCGTGACTTCCGCGCGACAGGCGTGATCAGCTTTCGATGGTCAATGCGCGGATTTCGCTTCGGGGTCAGATCCGTTTCGGAAAACGGATCTGACCCCACGCGGGACGATGTTGCCGTCGCGGCTGCCGGCCAGCGGCCCACGCTACCGCAGTTGCAGTGGTCAATCCGGTTCGCGCTGCACCTGCCGCCACAGCTCGCTGGCCAGCGCGCGCACCGCATCGTCGGCGTCCGCACGATGCAGCAGGCCGATTTCGTAGTTGTCGATCACCGGCAGGTCGCGCTCACCATCGATGATGCGATGATCGCGGGCGACCGCGCGGCGGGGCAGCAGGCTGATGCCGATGCCATCGGCCACGGCGCCCTGGATGCCACTCAGCGACGAGCTGGTGAAGGCGATGCGCCAGCGCAGGCCCAGCGCTTCCACGGCGTGGATCATCTCGTCGCGGTACAGCCCGCGCGGCGGGAAGGTGACCAGCGGCAGCGGGTCCTGCTGCAGGCAGCTGCTGCGCAGGCTGTCGATCCAGTGCATCGGCTCGCGGCGGCAGTGCACCGCCTGGCGGCTGTTGCGCCGCTGCTTGACCAGCACCAGGTCCAGTTCGCCGTGGTCGAAGCCGTGCGCCAGGTCGCGGCTGAGGCCGCTGCTGATTTCCAGCTTCACCTGCGGGTGACGGCGGCTGAAAGCGGCCAGCATGCGTGTGGTCTGCGCGTTGACGAAGTCCTCGGGGACACCGATGCGCACCGCGGTTTCCACGGTGGCGCCGGCCAGCGCCTGCGCCATTTCCTCGTTCAGGTCGAGCATGCGCCGCGCATAGCCGAGCAGGGTGTGGCCGGCGTCGGTGGGGTGCACGTCGCGGTGGCCGCGCTCGAGCAGGCGATGCCCCGCCAGCTCTTCCAGGCGGCGCACCTTCTGGCTGACCGTGGACTGGGTCGAATGCAGGCGGGTGGCGGCCGTGGTGAAGCTGCCGCAGTCGGCCACCATCACCAGCGCCCGCAGCAGGTCCAGTTCGAACAGGGTTCTATTCGATTTGGCACTGTCTTGCATTTGAACATTTCACTTCTGGATACCCAGGCCGACTTCTACCATGCAGGGCAGGGGCCGGCAATGCCCGGCTGTTGCTACCGTCGCACGGCGTTCCGTGGCGACGGACATGAGGAGACACTGTCATGCGCGTCCATCATTCCGCTGGCTGGCCTGCGCCGTTCACGCGCGTGCTGCTGTTGTGCCTGCTGGCCATGGTCACCCCCGCCTGCACCGCCACGTCCCGGGCCGACGCAGACGCGCGCCTGCGGGATGCTGCCAGCCGCGGCGACGCCGATGCGGTGCGGCAGGCGATCGAGGATGGCGCCACGCTGGAGGCGCGCGATGGCCAGGGTCGCACGGCGTTGCTACTGGCCACGCAGGGCAACAACGTGGATGCCGCGCGCGAGCTGATCGAAGCCGGTGCCGACGTCAATGCCAAGGATGTGCTGCAGGACAGCGCCTACCTGTATGCCGGCGCGCGCGGCCTGGATGAGATCCTGGCGATGACCCTGGCGCATGGCGCCGACCTGCGCAGCACCAACCGCTATGGCGGCACCGCACTGATTCCGGCCGCCGAGCGCGGTCACGTCGCCACCGTGCGCACGCTGCTGCGTGCCGGTGTGGCGGTCGATCATGTGAACCGCCTGCACTGGACCGCGCTGCTGGAAGCAATCCTGCTCGGCGATGGCGGTGCGCGCCACCTGCAGATCGTGCAGTTGCTGCTGGAGGCCGGTGCCGACCCGGAGCTGGCCGACGGCGACGGCGTGACGCCGCTGGCGCATGCGCGCCAGCGCGGCTATACCGGAATTGAGACCCTGCTGCGCCAGCACGGCGCGGTGCGCTGAATGCAAACCCCTTCCACCCGCACGCTGGGCGTGCCCATCAGGATGCTGTCCATGTTCCGTTCCCGTCCGTTGTCCCTTGCCATCCTCCTTGCGGTGGCACCGCTGTCGGCGTCTGCCGCCGAGCGCGCCGACCTGCTGATCCGCAATGCCACCGTGGTCGATGTCGAGCACGCCAGTACCCGGGCCGGGCAGAGCGTGGTGATCCGTGGCGAGGACATCGTCGCCGTCGGCCCGGACGCGCAGCTGCGCAGCCAGTGGAGCGCGGCCCGCCAGATCGATGCCAAGGGCAAGTACCTGATCCCGGGCCTGTGGGACATGCACGTGCACTTTGGTGGTGGCCCGGCGCTGATCGAAGAGAACAAGGCACTGCTGCCGCTGTACATCGCGCACGGCATCACCACGGTGCGTGACTGTTCCGGCGACCTGCCCGAGCAGGTGCTGCAGTGGCGCGGGGAAATTGCCAAGGGCACGCTGTTCGGTCCGCGGCTGCTCAGCTCGGGCGCGAAGATCGAAGGCCTCAAGCCGGTCTGGAAGGGCACGATCGAAGTGGGCAGCAAGGCCGACGTCGACAAGGCGATCACCCGCCTGCAGCACGACAAGGTCGATTTCGTGAAGATCACCGACAGCACGCTGAAGCCGGAACTGTTCCTGTACTCGGCCAGTGCCGCGCGCAGTGCCGGATTCAAGGCGTCGGGGCACATCCCGATGGCGCTGACCGTGGAGCAGGCGGTCGATGCCGGCCTGGCCTCGATCGAGCATCTGGACTACGCATTCAAGGCCGGGAGCAAGGACGAGGCGCAGATTGCCGGCGACTTCGGTGCCGGCCGCATCGACCGCGCCGAAGCCAACCGCCGCCTCGACGCCAGCTTCGACCGCGATACGGCGATGCATGCCTACCGCGATTTCGCCAGGCGCGGCGTGTTCGTGACCCCGACCCTCAACGGTGGCCGCATCCTCGATTTCCTTGACCAGGATGACCACGCGAACGATCCGTACCTGGCTTACATCGGCCCGGGCCTGCGCGCGACCTACCAGTGGCGCGTTGAACGTGCCGCCAAGGCAACGCCAGCGCAGATCGAAGCGCGCCATGCGCAGTACCACCAGGTGGCCGCCGTGCTGCCGATGCTGCAGGAAGCCGGCGTGACGATCATCGCCGGCACCGATGCGGGCTTCCTCAACTCGTTCAACTTCCCGGGCATCGCCCTGCACCAGGAGCTGCAGCTGTTCGTGAAGGAAGGCTTGAGCGCGCCGCAGGCGCTGTCGGCGGCGACCCGTTCCGGCCCGGCCTGGTTCGGCCAGATGAATCGTTACGGGGGTGTTGCTCAAGGCAAGGCCGCCGATCTGGTGCTGCTGACCGCCAACCCGCTGCAGGACATTGCCGCCACCGAAAAGATCGACAGCGTGATCCTGCGTGGCAACGTGTATGACCGCGCCGCGCTGGACAAGATGCTGGCCGACACCAGGGCCAAGGTCGCGGCGTGGAATGCCGAGGCGGCGAAGGCGCAGTGATCGACAGGGTCAGAGCCCTTCCCCGTGGGAAGGGATCCGACCCTGTGGCTTCGATGTGGTCGGTGACCTAGCGCGGTGCCGGCCGCATTCCGTGCAGCTGCGGCAGTGCGGCCTTCATCGCATCGATGAAGGCGCGCAGCCGTGGCGGCTGCTGGCGTGCGGCCGGAAACACCACGTGTACCGGCAGCGCCGGCGCCTGCCAGTCCGGCAGCAGCTGCACCAGCCGCCCATGTGCGAGGTCTCCGGCCACCAGCCAGGCCGAGACCACCGCTGCACCCAGCCCAGCACATGCGGCCTGTTGCACCACGAACAGGTTGTCGCTGAGCAGGCGCGGGCTGATCGAAAGGGTATGCGCACGCCCCTGTGCGTCATGCAGCAGCAGGCGTTCGCGGTAGTAGGTGACCAGTGAAATCCACGGCAGTGCCTGCGCCTGTTCAGGTGTGCTGATCGCGGTGGCCTGCACCAGCGAGGGCGCTGCCACGACGATGCGCGGCACTTCGGCGAGCGGCAGTGCGACCATGCGCGGTTCGTCGACCGGTCCCACCCGCACCGCGCAGTCGATGCCTTCGGCGATGAAATCCGGGCGACGATCTTCCAGGATCCACTCCAGGCTCAGCTGTGGGTGCTGGGCGAGGAACGCGAGCATGGTCGGCAGCAGCTGCGCCTGGCCGAAGGCATGCGGCACCATCACCCGCAGGCGTCCGCGCAGCGTTTCCGGTTCGCCGTGCAGTTCGGCCTGCAGCGACTCCCATTCGTCGACCACGCGTTGCGCATGGCGCTGGCAGCGCAGGCCATCTTCGGTCAGCTGCAGGCCATGGGTGGAGCGCTGCAGCAGGCGCAGGCCGAGCTGCCGCTCCAGTGCCTGAAGGCGCCGGCTGACCGTCGGCTGGGTGGTGCCCAGCTGCACGGCGGCGGCAGACAGGCTGCCGGCATCGACGATGCGCAGGAAGGTGCGCAGCAGATCCAGGCGATCGGCGCCGGTGGCGAGGTCATTCATGCGTGTCACGTATGAAGGATATGTGCAGGAGCCTACTACAGACGCATGGCGAATATGGGCAGGATACGCCCACTTCCTCCACCGGACTCCCCCATGTCTACCCCTTCGCTGTCCGTCGTCGCACCCGCGAACGCGCCTTCCACCCCGCTGGTGCTGGCGATGGCGGCCGGCGCCGGCTTTTCGGTCGCCTCGCTGTACTACAGCCAGCCGATGCTGGGCCTGATCGCGCAGGACCTTGGCGCAGGTGAGCGCGCCGCCGGGCTGGTGCCGACTCTGACCCAGCTCGGCTACGCGCTGGGCATCCTGCTGCTGGCACCGTTGGGCGACCGCTTCGACCGCCGCCACCTGATCCTGTTGAAGTCCGCGCTGCTGGCGTTGGCACTGGGCGCCGCAGCGATGGCCGGGCACCTGCCGGGCCTGCTGATGGCCAGCCTGCTGGTCGGGTTGATGGCCACGCTGGCGCAGGACATCGTGCCGGCCGCTGCGGTGCTGGCGCCGGATGCACAGCGCGGCCAGATCGTCGGCCGGGTAATGACCGGCCTGCTGCTCGGCATCCTGCTGTCGCGCGTGGTCAGTGGCGTGGTGGCCGAGGCATGGGGTTGGCGCACGCAGTTCGTGCTGGCCGCGGTATCGGTGGCGGCGATGGGCGCAGTGATGGCGCGTGCGCTGCCGCGTTTCGCACCGACCAGCACGCTGCGCTATCCGGCGTTGCTGGGCTCGTTGCTGGCGTTGTGGCGCGAGCAGCCGCAGCTGCGCCGCGCGGTGGCGAGCCAGTCGTTGCTGGCGGTCGGCTTCAGCGCATTCTGGTCGACGTTGGCGCTGATGCTGCATGCCCGCCTGGGCCTGGGCAGTGCGGCGGCGGGTGCGTTCGGTATTGCGGGTGCGGCCGGTGCGCTGGCCGCACCGTTCGCAGGACGTTTCGCTGATCGCCTGGGTTGCCATGCCGTGGCGCGGTTGGCGATCGTGGTGGCGCTGCTGGGCTTCGGCCTGCTGCTGGCCGAAGCCTGGCTGCCGGCCGCCGCGCTGCTGCCGCTGCTGGTGGTGAGTGCGCTGCTGTTCGACTTCGGTTTCCAGTCGGCGCTGGTGGCGCACCAGACGCTGGTCTATGGCCTGGTGCCGCCGGCACGCAGCCGGCTCAACGCGCTGCTGTTCACCGGCATGTTCATCGGCATGGCCGCTGGCGGTGCGCTGGGCAGCCTGGCGCTGGCGCAGTGGGGGTGGCACGGCGTGGCCTGGCTGGCGGTGATGTGCGCGGGCGGCAGTCTGCTGCTGCGTTTGAAGTAGGGGTGGTGTTCGGCAGGGCTTGCAGCCCTGCACCTGCGGTAGTGCCGGCCGCTGGCCGGCAACAGCGCAAACAGCGGATTTTCAGTAGCCTTCGACAGGTTCCTGCGGTCTGTTGGAACGGCTCTTGGGGTCAGATCCGTTTTCCGAAGGAAAACGGATCTGTCCCCTGATTGATTTCGATATCTGACAGAAGTGTCGACCAAGGTCGACACCTACCAAACGCCATCGGAATCCGTCAGAGGTGGGGCGGTGTCGGAGTGCGGGGTGTCAGCCGCATGGATGCGGCTGCCAAGCTTGCAGGGACGTACTTGCAGCGTCCCCGCACTCCGACACCGCCCCGCCATCCCACGGAATCTTCGCTCCATGCTGTTGCTGTTGCTGTTGCTGTTGCTCCAGCGCGTAGCGGGTGCAGGGCTGCAAGCCCTGCCGAACAACCCCCTAATCGTGACCGCTGTCGTCCAGGCTGATGATGCCGCGCCGCAGCGCCTGGGTCACCGCGTGCGTGCGATCACCCACCCCGAGCTTGTCCATCAGGCTCTTCATGTGCGCCTTCACCGTCTGCTCGGAAATCTGCATGCGCTCGCCGATGCGCTTGTTCGACAGGCCACCGGCCACATGCCGCAGCACCTCGGTCTCGCGCGGCGACAACCGGTCCTCCACCACATGTGCGGCAATGCTCGCAGCGACTGCCGGTGGTATCGGTGCGCGCCGGCCGCCAGCGACCATGCGGATGGTATCGACCAGCTCGTGGCGCAGCATGTCCTTCAACAGGTACGCACTGGCGCCGGCCTGCAGCGCCCGTACCGCACGCACGTCACCGCGATAGGTGGTCAGCACGATGATGCGCGCACGCGGGTCCATCGCGCGGATCCGCACGATGGCTTCCACACCATCCAGGCGTGGCATCTGCAGGTCCATCAGCACCACGTCCGGCTGCAGCTGCTGATAGCGCTCGATGGCTTCCTCGCCATCGGCGGCCTCGCCGAGCAGGCGCAGGTCGGAATGGGCGCCCAGCAGCGCGGCCAGGCCGTCACGCAGCAGCGGGTGGTCGTCGACCACCAGCACGCCGATCGGGGCAGGGGACTCAGTCATGGTGGCTTCTACTCCAGGGCCAGCGCCAACGCGATGGGCGGCGGTGATACAGGCGACGGGCGGGAACCGCCAGCGCGACTTCAGTGCCCAGCCCGGGGCGGGTCCACAGCCGCAGCTCCGCGCCGAGGCGCTGCGCGCGCTCACGCATGCCCTGCAGGCCCCAATGGCCATGCCCGGCATTTTCGTCGGAGATGCCGACGCCATCGTCGCGCACGTGCAGCAGGAAGCACCGCGCGCCGTAGGACAGCTCTACCTCGATGGCGCTGGCATTGGCGTGGCGCAGTGCATTGCGGATGGCCTCGCGGCCGATCAGGAACACCTCCTCGGCGGCATCGGCCTGCAGCGGTGGTGTTGCGCCTTCCACAGTCAGGCGCAGCGGATTGGTGCCGTGCCCGGCGTATTCGGCGTGAACATCGGCCAGCGCCGAAGCGAGGTCGCGGCCCGCGAAAGGACCGTCGCGCAGTGCGTTGACCCGCTCCCGGCCCTCGGCCAGGTTGCGTTCGGCCAGCTGCATCGCCGATTCCAGCTGGCCGCGCACCCTGTCCGGGGTCTGCGGCGACTGGCTGATCGCGTGCAGCCGCAGGATCAGGCCCTGGCTGCCCTGCAGCAGCGTGTCGTGCAGGTCGCGGGCAATGCGTTCGCGTTCGCCATGGCGTTCCTGCAGGCGCGCACGGAACAGTGCAGCCAGCTGCCCGCTGCGGATGCGCACCGCCAGGACCAGCAGCGCAAGCACTGCGGCGGCGCACAGCAGCTTGAACCACAGGGTCTGCATGAAGGTAGGGGCGATGCGGAAGGTGCGGCTGGCGGGTGCAGTGCTCCAGATGCCGTCTTCGTTGGCGGCTTCCACCTCGAACCGGTAATTGCCCGGTGCGAGGTTGGTGTAATACGCGCGCGTGCTGCTGCCGGCATCCTGCCAGCCGTCGTCGACCCCGGACAGGCGATAGCGGTAGCGGTTGCGCTCCGGGCGCGCCAACGACAGCGCCACGTAATCGATCTGCAATTGGCTGGTGCCGGCCGGAAGGCGCAGGCCGTCGCGCAGTGGCTGGTGTTCACTGCCGTACAGCACGTCGCCGATGCGCACGCTGGGCGCCATGGTGTTGACGTGCGAGCGGGTGGTGTCCAGCCAGGCCAGGCCCTGGTTGGTGGCCAGCCACAACAGGCCATCGCTGGCCAGCGCGGTGGTGGAGATCGGTCCGCTCTGCAGGGCGATGCCCGGCATGCCATCCACCGCATCGAACAGGCGGGGCGTCACCGGCTGCCGGCTGCGCAGTGCGCGCCGCAGCTGATCGCTCCCGAGCCGGACCAGGCCACGACTGCCATTGAGCCAGAGGTAGCCATTCGCATCGGCCACCATGCCGGTGATGCCTTCCATGACGCCGGCCATGTCGGTGCTCACCTGAACGAACCGGCCATTGCCCGGGCGCACGGCCAATCCGGCCTCGCCGGCTACCAGCAGGAGGTCCTGATGATCGAGTACCGCCGTGATCGGCCCGACCGACAGGCCGTGGCTGGCGTCGAAGGTTTCGATCTGCGTCGCCCCCATGCGGCGCAGCCGGCCGTCTGCATAGCCGAGCAGCAGCTGGCCGTTGGCATCCAGCGCCAGTGACGAGCAGGCCTGTTCGGGCAGGCGGCGTTCGCGTTGCCACTGGCCCTGCTGGTAGTGCAGCACCCCCCGTTCGCCGGTGCAGACCCAGGCCTGTTCGTCGTCGGGGAACAGCAGGGCATGCAGTGGTTGCCCGGTGAACGGCGCAGGCAGCGGAATCCGCGTGGTGCGGCCGGCCACGGTGCGCGCAAGGTTGACCCAGTCGAACTGCCAGATCGGGGCAGCTGCCTGGCGCGCGGCGGCCTGCAGCTGCGTGGCGCTGCCATCGAGCAGGGTGCGCTCGAGGTCGTAGGGCTTGAGGTCTTCGCCATAGCCATACACATGGCCATCGCTGGCCCGCACCAGCGAGCGGTAGGGATCACTGGGACCAACCGCCAGCGTGTGCACGCTGCGCGCGCGGAAGCGGTTGAGGCCGAGATTGGTGCCGACCCAGAGATTGCCTTCGCGATCGACGATGATCGGCACGGCCGAGGTGGCGGTCAGCCCGTGCGGCGAATCGAAGCGCTCCATGCGTATGGCGCGGTCGCCATCGAAGGTGACCCGGGCGACACCGCCATGCGGGCTCATCGTTGCCCACAGCGCGCCATCGGCAGTGAACTGCAGGCGCGCCGCCACCAGCTCCGGCAACCGCCGTGCCTCGCGCTCGCTGTCCGGCAGCAGGCCTCGTGCGTTGGCCAGCGGCGACGTACCGCGCACGCGGTCGGCCAGCCACACTTCCCCCTGCGGACTTTCGGCCAGCGTCGCCATCTGCGAAACGGCGATGCCGGTGTCCTTGAAGGCCGCCTGGCCGGCCGCGCGCACCCAGATCTTCAGGTCGGCCAGTACCCAGAAGGTGCCGCGGCTGTCGTGCAGCAGCCATTGCACGCGATGTTCCGGCACCCCCATGCCAGCGGGCAGCGGCTGCCAGCGTTGGCCAGTGAATTGGCGTAGTCCACCATTGATCGCGGCCCACAGCCGGCCGTCAAGGTCCTGGCTGAAGTGTGGCACCACACCCACCGGCACGCCCTGGTCGCGGCCGTAGTTGTGCAGCTGGCCGCGCGCAAACTGACTGATGCCGGCCTGGAAGTAGCCGATCCACAGTGCATCGTCGCGGCCCCGCGCAAGGGTGACCATGTTGGTGGACGGGAAATGGCTGCCCGCGGGAGCGGCCTGGCGTTCAAAGCGACGACCGTCGAAGCGGTACAGCCCTGAGCCGGTGGCCAGCCACAACAGGCCATCGCGGTCCTGGGTGATGTCCCAGATGTCACCGGGGGCGCCCTGGCCGACGCGCCAGGCCGTGTGCTCGTAATCGGGCAACCCGCCGCTCACCGGCGGGCGCTGCACGGCAAGGGCGGGCAGGGCGGTCAACAGCAGCAGGCAGGTCAGCAGCGTCCGCAGGTGACGTTGCAACAGGAAGGGGCGGCCACGCATGGCGCGCATTCTGGCAGGTGCGGGGCAGTCCGGGGTGACCCGAACGGGGTAGGCAGTGGCCGCCGTGGTCGGCTATCACGCCGGCATGACCCCTGGAGCCCGGCCATGCAGCGCCTGTTCGTGATGTTCCCTGATCGCGGTCCGGGCATCGGCCTGCTGTGGCTGCGGCTGTGCCTGGCCGCCGCGCTGTGCGCGCCTGGCACGCATGCTGGTTGGGGGGCGGTGCTGTGCGGGCTGGCGGCGGCCATGCTCGTGCTGGGCGTGTTGACGCCGCTGGCGACCCTGATGGCAGCCGCGACCATGTTCGCGCAGCAGGCACCGTGGCCGCTGGTGGCGTTGCCTGCGGCGCTGCTGATGCTGGGGCCGGGCGCCTACTCGGTGGATGCGCGCTTGTTCGGGCGCCGCCTGCTCGGCCGTCGGCCTCCCCCATTCGGGTAGGTGCCGGCCTCGACCGACGGGGGTAGGGCATCGTGCGCCGGCCACGCACCATGGGCCACCCCCTCGCGGCGCCCCGCATGGCCACCGTCAGTCCGTCCGATCCGTCCGCCACCCCGCTTGCCCCGCAGCAGGCCGCCGCACTGCAGCGCGCCCTGCGCTACGTCGATGAGCACCTGTCGCAGCCGCTGCGGGTGACCGAGCTGGCGCAGGCTGCCTGTGTCAGCCGCTTCCACCTGGTGCGCCTGTTCCGTAGCGGCACCGGTGCCAGCCCGCTGCGCTACGTGCGCCGCCGCCGCATCCAGCGTGCCTGCCAACTGCTGCCCGGCGCGCAGCTGCCGATGGCGTGCCTGGCCCAGCAGCTGGGCTTCTTCGACCAGAGCCATTTCGTCCGCAGCTTCCGCGCCGAGACCGGCTGCAGCCCCGGCCAGTATCGGGCCGGCGATGCGGCCCTGCTGCTTCCCCCTGATCATGTTTCCCACGGAGTCCACCCATGAGCCTTGCCACCGCCACGCCCGCCCCGGCCCTGCTGTCGCCCACCGACCATGCCCTGGTGCTGATCGACTTCCAGTCGCAGATGGCATTTGCTACCCACACGATCGACATCTCCGCGCTGCGCAACAACGTGTCGCTGATCAGCAAGGGGGCCAAGGGGTTCAACGTGCCGGTCGTGTTGACCACGGTGGCCGAGACGTCATTCTCCGGCCCGATGTTCCCGGAACTGCCGCAGATCTTCCCGGGCCAGCCGGTGTTCGACCGCACTTCGATGAATACCTGGGAAGACCAGCCGGTAATCGATGAGATCAACCGCATCGGCAAGCGCCGGCTGGTTCTTGCCGGCCTGTGGACCAGTGTCTGCATCGTGGGTCCGGCGCTGTCGGCGCTGGCGCAGGGCTTCGAGGTCCACGTGATCACCGACGCCTGTGGCGATGTCAGCGAAGAAGCGCACGAGCGTGCGATCACCCGCATGGTGCAGGCCGGCGCGGTGCCGATGACCAGCGTGCAGTACCTGCTTGAACTGCAGCGTGACTGGGCACGCGGTGAAACCTACGACCTGACCACCGGCATCGCCCGCGACCACGCCGGCGGCTATGGCATCGGCATCCAGTACGCCAAGCGCATGTTCGGCGCGCAGGAAGGCGGGCACTGAGCATGCTGGCCGGCCACGGCCACGGCCACGGCCTCGACCTGGCCCTGCTGATGCTGCGGGTGGCGGCAGGCGGCTTCCTGCTGCCTCACGCGCTGGGCAAGCTGTTTGGCTGGTTCGGCGGACCGGGGCTGGCCGGCTTCGCCACCGAGCTGCGCGGTTTCGGGCTGCCGGCAGTGGCGCCGTTGCCGCTGCTGTTGTCCCTGCTGCAGGTGCTGTCCGGGCTGGCCGTGCTGCTGGGCTGGCAGACCCGCATCGCCGCACTTGCCGCCGCTGCCTTCATCGGCTTCACCGTCCTGTTGGCCTTGCCCAGGGGCTGGTTCTGGATGCGCGGCGGCAGTGAGTACCCGCTGATGTGGGCCACGGTGCTGCTGGCCATCGCCCTGGCCGGGCCGGGGGCCTGGGCGCTGGACGGTCCACGACTTCCGGGAGCTTTCGCATGAGTCACGATCCCCTCGACCACGGCCGCCGCAACGTGGTGCTGGCCAGCGGTGCCGCGGTTGCGCTCGGCCTGGCCGGTCGCGCCGCTGCCGCACTCGATTCCACTTCCAAGGAGCGTCGCATGAGCACGCTGGTCATCCGCAATGCCCGCATCACCACACTCGACCCGCAGCAGCCGCACGCGCAGGCATTGGCCGTGCAGGAGGGCCGCATCGTCGCTGTCGGCAGCGATGAGGAGATCATGCGCGGCTGGGGCAATGAAGCGACCCTGATCGACGCGCAGGGCCGGCGCCTGCTGCCCGGCCTAAACGACAGCCATACCCACCTGATCCGCGGTGGCCTGAACTACAACCTGGAGCTGCGCTGGGACGGTTTGCGCTCGCTGGGCGACGCGCTGGACATGTTGAAGGCCCAGGTCGACCGCACCCCGGCACCGCAGTGGGTGCGCGTGGTCGGTGGCTTCACCGCCGCACAGTTCAACGAGAAGCGCCTGCCGACGCTGCAGGAGCTCAACGACATTGCGCCGGATACGCCGGTGTTCCTGCTGCACCTGTATGACCGCGCGCTGCTCAACCGCGCCGCGCTGCGCGCCTGCGGCTACAGCAAGGACACGCCGGATCCACCGGGCGGGCAGATCGTGCGTGACTCGCTGGGCAACCCGACCGGGCTGCTGCTGGCCAAGCCCAACGCGCTGATCCTGTATGCGACGCTGGCCAAGGGGCCACGCCTGCCGATCGAGTACCAGGCCAACTCGACGCGCCACTTCATGCGCGAACTGAACCGGCTCGGCATCACCTCGGTGATCGACGCTGGCGGTGGTTTCCAGAACTACCCCGAGGACTACCAGGTCATCGAGCAGCTGCATCGCGATGACCAGCTGACGGTGCGCATCGCCTACAACCTGTTCACCCAGAACAAGGGCAAGGAAGTGGACGACTTCCGCGGCTGGAGCGAGATACTGCAGCCGCGCCAGGGCGATGACCTGCTGCGCCACAACGGCGCTGGCGAAATGCTGGTGTTCTCCGCGGCCGACTTCGAGCTGTTCAACGAGCCGCGCCCGGAACTGCCGCCTGAGCTGGAACCGGAACTGCACGATGTGGTGAAACTGCTGGTCGAGAAGCGTTGGCCGTTCCGCATCCACGCCACCTATGACGAGAGCATCACCCGCATCCTCGATGTGTACGAACAGGTCAACCGCGAGGTGCCGTTCGATGGCCTGCACTGGTTCATCGACCACGCCGAGACCATCACCCCGCGCAACATCGAACGCATCCGCGCGCTGGGCGGCGGCATCGCCGTGCAGCACCGCATGGCCTACCAGGGCGAAGCCTTCGTCGGGCGCTACGGCGTGCAGGCGGCGCGGCACACGCCGCCGGTCAAGCGCATGCTGGCCGAAGGCGTGCCGGTCGGTGCCGGTACCGATGCCACCCGCGTGGCCAGCTACAACCCGTGGGTGGCGTTGTCCTGGCTGGTGACCGGGCGCACCGTGGGCGGGCTGGCCCTGTATGGCGATGAGAACCTGCTCGAGCGCGAACAGGCGCTGCGCCTGTGGACCCAGGGCAGCGCCTGGTTCTCCGGCGACGAAGCGGTGAAGGGCACGCTGAAGGTGGGCCAGCTGGCCGACTTCATCCTGCTCTCGGCCGACTTCTTCCGCGTTGATGACGCGCAGATCGCCGACATCACCAGCCTGCTGACCGTGGTCGGCGGCCGCATCGTGCACGCCGACGGCGATTACGCCGGCCTGGCGCCGCAGCTGCCGCCGGCGATGCCGGACTGGTCGCCGGTCAACCGCTTCGGTGGCTACCACGTTGGCGGTGCCGCCACCGGATTGGCCGCCGCGCATCGCCACCATCACGGCGTGGCCTGTAGTACGCATGGTGCTCACGGCCATGCCGCGCAGCACGCGGCGCCCACCGACGACCTGAGCGCCTTCTGGGGTGCGATGGGATGCTCGTGCTTCGCGTTCTGAGCCTGGCGCTGCTGGCCATGCCGTGGATGGCGCTGGCCTGTGACACCGGCCGCTGCACCGACATGGGCGGCGGGCAACTGCAATGGGACGCCTCGCTGCGCTTCAGGGGGATGTACTACGACCCGGCCCGATTCGGTATCGGCGGCAGTGAAGACGGCTACGGTCTGCTGCGTGCACTGGCGTCGGCCACGTATGTCGAGGACAACTGGCAGGCACGGGTGCAGCTGGGCGTGCATGCCGAGACTGGCAAGGCAGGTGGACCGGGTCGTACCGACCGTGGCGCGTTGGACGTGCAGCAGGCGTACTGGCGCTGGCAGCGCGGTGGGTTCCATCTGCAACTCGGCCGGCAGGAAGCCGGCTATGGCAGCTCGCGGCTGTTGTCGGTGCGCGATGGGCCGAACATCCGGCTGGCATTCGATGGTGCCCGTGCAGGCTGGAAAGGCCGCCTCGGCACGCTGGACCTGATGGCGCTGCGACCGCTGGAGAACCGACCCGGCGCCTTCGATGACCGCGGCGAACGCGGTGCCCACTTGTGGGGCGCGTATGCGACCACCGCGCGTGGTCGTGGCCCAGGCCAATGGGATCTGTACCTGCTGGACTACCGTCGTGAAGGCGCGCGCTTTGCGGCGGGCTCCGGTACCGAGCGACGGCAGACCCTGGGCGCGCGCTGGTTCGGTCAGGCTGGTGCACTGGACTGGAACAGCGAGCTGGTGGCGCAGGGCGGTGAACTGCGAACGACCGCTGGCACGCTCGATATCCATGCCTGGACGCTGGCCACCGATACGGGGTGGCGCTGGACGGACCTGCAGCTGCAGCCGCGTCTGGGGCTGAAGGCCGACATCGCCAGTGGCGATGGCAATCTGCACGACGGCCGCCTGGGCACCTTCAATGCCTTGTTCCCGAAGTCGGCCTATTTCAGCGAGGCCAGCCTGCTGGCCCCGGCCAACCTGATGGACGTCCAGCCGACCCTGACACTGCGCCTGCACGACGCGGTGACGACGGAACTGGGCGTACAGATGGCCTGGAAGCATCGCCGCGCCGATGCGGTCTACACCACGCCGGCACCGCTGGTGGCGTTGCCGGGCAGCGCCGGCGGCGCGCGCCGCATCGGCACGCAGTACAAATCCGAAACCCGCTGGCAGGCCAGCGAACACTGGCAATGGCAGCTGCAGCTGGCCTGGGTCGATGCCGGGCCTGCACTGAAGCAGGCCGGCGGCCAGGACACGCGGTTCGCCTCGATCGTTGGAGCATGGCAATGGTGAACGCAACCGCGTCGCAACCCCCCGCACAGGCCGCAGGCGCCTGGTCCCCACTGAAGATCCAGATGTTCCGCTCGATCTGGCTGGCGATCCTGGCCAGCAACATCGGCACCTGGGTCAACGACGTGGCCGCCGCCTGGGTGATGGCCGAACGTACCGGCTCGCCGTTGATGGTGGCCCTGGTGCAGTCGGCCACCACCGTGCCGATCGTGCTGCTGGCACTGGCCGCCGGAACCCTGGCCGACATCGTTGATCGCCGCAGGTACCTGCTGGCCACGCAGGGTTGGATGCTGCTGGTCGCCGCCGTGATGGCGGCGCTGACCGCAATGGACATGCTGACCCCGCAGCTGCTGGTGCTGCTGACCTTCTGCATGGGCTGCGGTGCGGCGATGGCGATGCCGGCGCAGGCCGCTATCGTGTCCGAACTGGTGCCACAGCCGATGCTGGCCTCGGCGGTGGCGCTGAACTCGATCGGCATCAACATCGCGCGCTCGATCGGCCCGGCCATCGGCGGCGTGATCGTCGCCCAGCTCGGTGCGGTCTGGGCCTTCGGCTTCAACGCCATCACCTTCGCCGCAATGCTGTTCGTGGTGTGGGGCTGGAAGCGCGACCCGAAGCAGTCCAGCCTGCCGCCGGAAGGCTTCGGTGCGGGCCTGAAAGCGGGCCTGCGCTATGCCAGCCGCGCCGGGCGGTTGCAGGCGGTGCTGATCAAGTCGGTCGGCTTCTTCTTCTTCGCCGCAGCGATGAATGCGTTGCTGCCGGTGGTGGTGCGTGGGCAGATGCAGGGCGGGGCGGGCCAGTACGGCATGCTGCTCGGCTGCATCGGCATCGGTGCGGTGGGCGGTGCGCTGCTGCTGCCGAAGCTGCGCGCGCAGCTGGATCGCGACCTGCTGGTGCTGCTGGCGACCCTGTCGCTGGCCATGAGCCTGGTCGGGCTGGCGCTGACCCGAAGCTGGTACGTGCTGCCGCTGGTGATGCTGGTCAATGGCTTTGCCTGGATCACCGTGCTGTCGTCGCTGCAGATCGCCGCGCAGACGGCGGTACCGGCGTGGGTGCGTGCACGCGCACTGGCGCTGTACATCATGGTGTTTTCCGCCGGCATGGCCGCCGGCGGCCTGAGCTGGGGCGCACTGGCGCAACGCACTTCGCCGGAGCTGGCATTGCTGGTGGCGGCCGCCGGCGCGGTGATCGGAGGACTGCTGGTGTGGCGGGTGCGCATTGCAGGCACCGAGGACCTGAATCTGCGCCCTGCCGGACACTGGCCGGCGCCGGAACTGTCGGTGCCGGTATCGAATGATCGGGGCCCGGTGCTGGTGACCATCGAGTACCGCATTGACGATGCTGATCGCGCCGCGTTCCAGGCGCAGATGCGCGCACTGGGCACCATCCGCCGCCGCGATGGCGCCGTGGTCTGGGGCGTGGTCGAGGATGTGGCCACCCCGGGCATCCACCTGGAGTATTTCGTGACCCCGTCGTGGCTGGAGCACCTGCGCCAGCACGAACGCATCACCGCCGACGACAGGGCGATCCAGGAAGTGCTGCGCGGATTGCATCGCGGTGAGCGTGCGCCGGTGGTGCGCCACTTCGTGGGTGGGCATGACCCGCTGCCTGCCGCTGTGCCGCATCACCACACCGACATCTGACAAAAAAAGGGGACGGAGGGGATTAAGTCGTTTGTGCACAAACGACTTAATCCCCTCCGTCCCCTTTTTGCGATCGAAGGTGCGGCGGCACCGTTACAGTGCCGCCGCGGCACATCAACTGCGCGCGAACGCCAACAGGTCGGCGTTGAACTGCTCGGCGTGGGTGATGGTCAGGCCGTGCGGGGCACCGGCGTATACCTTCAGTTCGGCATTCTTGATGATCTGCGAGGAGAGCTTGGCCGAGGCATCGAACGGGACGATCTGGTCGTCATCACCGTGCACGACCAGTGCCGGCACGTCGATCTTCTTCAGGTCTTCGGTGTAATCCACTTCCGAGAATTCGTGCACGCAGTCGTACTGGCCCTTGACGCCACCGAGCATGCCCTGCAGCCAGAACGCATCACGCATGCCCTGGGTGACCGTGTTGCCATCGCGGTTGGCGCCGAAGAACGGGATGGTCAGGTCCTTGAAGAACTGCGAACGGTCGCCGCCGGTGCCCTTGCGGATGCCGTCGAAGACCTCCAGCGGGGTGCCGGCCGGGTTGCCGGCGGTCTTGAGCATCAGCGGCGGCACGGCGCCGACCAGCACCACCTTGGCCACGCGCGTGCTGCCGTGGCGGCCGATGTAGTGGGCCACTTCGCCGCCGCCGGTGGAATGGCCGACCAGGATCGCGTCCTTCAGGTCCAGCGCCTCGATCACTGCAGCCAGATCGTCGGCGTAGGTGTCCATGTTGTTGCCGTCCCAGGTCTGGCTGGAACGGCCGTGGCTGCGGCGGTCGTGGGCGATCACGCGGTAACCGTTCTGGCCCATGAACAGCATCTGCGGGTCCCAGGCATCGGACGACAGCGGCCAGCCGTGGGCGAACACGATCGGCTGGCCGTTGCCCCAATCCTTGTAGAAGATGCGGGCGCCGTCGGCGACGGTGACGAAGTTGCTCATTGCAGGTTCCTTGGCGGAAGGGAGGGAAGGCACCGGCAGGCTGCCGGTGCCTTCGGCAGTACAGCGCAGGTGCCGGCGACGGACTTGCACCGCTGTGCTGGATTGCAGAGGATGTGACGCATATCGCTCTGGCGGGACCCGAGTCGCGCGCCGAGGATGTCCGCAGCCCGCCTGTGGAATGCCCGGATGCCCGCCACGCGATGGTCCCTGCTGTTGTGCCTGCTGTTGCCGATGGCCGCGCCGGCTCAGACCAATGTCTACAAATGCGTGGATGGACCGCATCCGGTCTACCAGCAGACACCCTGCCAGGGCCGGGCGGCGTGGCGCTGGGATGTCCCGGCGGAGCAGTCATTGTCCCGTGGGGCGGTGGTTCCCGCAGTCACGCCATCGAAGCCGTCGCGTCGCCCGCGTCGTGCCGTCCGGGCGCAGGGCGCATTGATCACGATCAGCACGGATGCGGCGGCCTGCGAGCGTGTGCGCCGCCAGCGCGGACAGGCGCTGCTCAAACGTCGGCGGTTGGATTTCGTGCAGCGCCGGCAGCTGGATGACGCGGTCTACGACGCCTGCCAGTGAAGTGGTGCACTGAAGCGCCGAAAACAACAACGGCGCCCTGGGGCGCCGTCGTGTGCAATGCCGTGAGTGCAGCTCTCAGCGGCCGTCGCTGGTGGCGGCCGGTGCCGGCGAGGGCACGCTGTCCGGCTTGGGCAGGCTCAACTCCGGGTTGCCCTGTTCGGCCTGCAGGATCTGGATGCGGCGCTGCAGGGCGTCCAGCTGGCTGTTGGTGCTCTGCACATCGGTGCTGAGGCTGACTGCCTGCTGCTGGGCCTGCTGCAGGGCGGCGCTGACCTGCGCCGACTGTGCCTGCTGCTGTTCCATTTCCTGCTGCAGGGTGCGCAGGCGTTCTTCGTTGTAGGCCACCAGGCGCTCGGTGTAGCGCTTGCCGGCTTCCAGGCGCGTGGTGTCGATGTAGACCTGGGCCAGCTGCTCGGACTGCTGCGCGAAGGTGCGGTAGACACGTTCGGCGTTGTCCACCGCATCGGTCTTGATCACCCGCCAGAAGTTCTTCTCCTGGAACAGGGCGACGTAGTAGGTCAGGGTATTGGCGTTGAACAGCAGGCTGGCGCCGTAGTTGCCGTTGTAGGTGGTGCGCAACTCGGTCAGCTGGCGCGAATCCATCAACTGCTTGAGCTCGTCCACGGTATTGCGCACCACCGGCGCGCTGCGCGCCGGTTCGGCTGCAGCCTCGCGGTCGCCACGCGCGGCCATCGCCGCCGGTGCCACCAGCATCATGGCCACGGCCAGCACTGCTGCGTTGCGCGCGTGCCGGGCGAAGACCGCGCCCCCTGAAGTTTCTCGCATGTCTAGACCATCCACGGATGAGTGTGGGTTGAGATGAAGGTGGTTCCCCGCCGGGAGTCTAGCATGGGCGCGGGCGCCGCCAAGGGCGGCGGTCACGGCGCGATTTCAATAGACCAGCTGTGCCGCGCTGCACTGGATCGACTGCACGTTGACGTCGGTCCGGCCCAGTTCCAGGCCCAGCACGCTGGCCAGCAGGTTGGTCAGCAGAGTGCCGACACTGTTGAGCACCGGTCGCAGTGCGGCCAGGATCGGCTTCAGCACGGTGCACAGCAGGCCGCTGCAGCTGACGCTTCCGTCGGGGTTGGCGACGCCGCTGCCACCGGCGCCATCGAGGAAACCCGCCGGCGCGGTCTGGATGTACGACGCCAGGTTGTTGCGCACGCAGCCGTTGTAGTCGATCAGGTTGCCGAGCAGGCTGTCGCAGCGGTTGATCAGCAGGCCGCCGACCAGCGAGCCGAGCAGGCCATCGAGCAGGCCCAGGCCCTGGCCGGTGACGGTCGTCCTGTAACCGGTCCACACCGAACCGTCTTCCCAGCAGGTGGTCAGGCCCAGCAGGCAGGGCTTGGGGACGCCATTCTTCACCGTCCAGTTGCCCAGCGGGGCGAGGTTGCGTGCCGGATCGCCATCGCGCAGCAGCGGGATGACCTGGTCGACGTTGTAGCGTCCGCCAGTGGGAAAGGCCGCCTGCAGGTAACGATCGGCCAGCGCCTTGGCCGTGTCGTTGGCACTCATGCCCTGCTTGGGCGAGCTGAGCATGCCCGACAGCACCCGCAGCAGCTCGTTGACCAGGCTCGACACTGCGTCACCGATCGCGAGCGGATTGATCCGGGTCGAGCCGGTCTCGCCCGCAGCCAGGGTCAGGTTCTGTGAGCCGGTGAGGGCGGGCAGGGTGATCCTGTCGTTGATCAGCGGCTGGCCCAGCAGCTTCAACAGCTGTTCGTTCTGCAGCGTGGCGTCGCAGACATTGGCCTTGGAGAATCGCTGTGCGGGGTCGACGTTGCCGACGCAGGCACGCAGCACCGATGAATCGACCTGGATGGTGGCCTTGGCGGGACTGCCGCCGCACTGGATGCCGGTCAGGGTGCCCATGCCGTTGGCCACGTCGACGTGCAGCGGCAGGTGCAGGCGCGTGCCGAGCAGGTTCAGCAGCGGCCCAAGCGCGAACAGGTTGTTGCTGTCCACGTCCACCATCAGCCGCACCTGCGCATTGTAGGCGCGGGTGCCGACGCCGCCGATGGCGATCGACGGCGGCTCGACCACGCCGCCCTGGATGTTGATGCCCAGCAGGTCCAGCCCCTTGATCGTCACGCCGTTGCCATCGTTGGCGATGGAGATGGCGGTGCTGATCAGGTTGAGCACGTTGATCTTCGATTCCAGTGCGCTGCCGACGGTGCCGTCGGGTGAGACAACTTCCGCGAACAGCCCGCCGCCGCCGGCCTGGCTGCCGAGCACGATGTTGAGCTTGTTGATGTCCAGCTGGGTGGCGACAAGGTCGGACAGGGCGCGCAGCTGCACGCCCACCGTCGAGTCACGGCCGACCACGGTGGCGGTGGCATCGACCAGTTGCGCCAGCGAGATCTTGTTGACCGACAGCAGGCGGTTGAAATCGGCCACGCTGAGGTTGGCGCTCACCGGGATGTTGAGTGCCTTCAGCAGGCCGGATGGGGTGACGTTGGCCTGCGCCAGACCGTCATAGGACAGCACCGTGGCATTGCTGACATCCAGGCCGACCAGGCGCAGGGTCGACAGCAGTACGGAATCGCCATTGGTGCGCAGCAGCTGCGAGCCCACCGCGAACACCGCCGTGGGCTCCGAGCGGCGGGCGACCGCCTGCACGCTGACGGTCGGCAGGCTGGTGTTCTGGCCGAAGAAGGGCAGCACGCTGCGCTCGGCGATCACCTGCACCGCATTGCGCGGGTTGCTGGCACCAACGCTGGTGACGAAACGGTTGCTGGTACCGCGGCTGGCACTCCAGTTGCCGCAGCGGACCTGCAAGGTGCCTGCGAACCTGTTCTGGGCCAGTGCGCTTTGCCGGGCGGCGCTGTTGTCGCTGTTGTCCGCGCTGCACAACTCCAGTCGCTGCGCGCCGGCCAGTGCGGCCAGATCGGCAACCTTCTGCGCATCGCGCTTGGCCCAGAACAGATAGCCGATCTCGATCAGGCCCAGCATCGCCAGCAAGGCCAGCATGACCAGCATCATGGTGACCGACATGCCGCCGCGTGCGCGGCCGAAACTGAACTGGCGTGGGCGTTTCATGGCCTACCTCAGCGTCCGGAGGAGGAGGCATCCTTGGACCGGGCAACATCGGTCTCAAAGAAGTCCGGGATCTCGTGTTCAAAGCTCTTCAGGTAACGCGCATAACTCAGGGTGGCCTGGTCACCCAGGATCGGCAGGCGCTGGCCGGCCTGCTGTCCCGACGCCTGCAGGCGGAACAGGTTGCGGGTGGCTTCGCCGCTCTGCAGGCGCGCACGCGGTGTTGCCGGCGGGGCACCGTCGGTTGCGGGGAGTGCCGGTGGCACCGCTGCCACCGCCGCGGATGCGGCGGGTGCGGCCAGCTCCACGGTGGGAAGCGGCTCGGCCTGCATCGGTGCTGCGGCCGGTGCCGACGGCAAGGGGCCACCTAGCATCTGTCCGGTCAATGGCTGTTGCTGGGCCTGCACGGCACCGGCAGCAAGCAGGCAGGACAGCACGGGCAACAGGCGTCGGGTCAGGCGCATCGCAGTCATGGTGTGCTTCCGGTCGGGTGTTCGGTGGTGCTGAAGCGTTCCAGCATCGACGGTGGCAGGCGCTGCGGATCGCGCTCGTCACGTGCTTCGCGGCGTGGTTCGGCTGCCAGCCGGGTACTGCCCGACGCACGGGCGCCGTGTTCGCTGCTGGCCGCAGGCGCAGGCGCAGGGGCGTTGACGGCGGCCGCCGCCTGCCGCTGCTGCAGGCGCGTGCGGATCTGCTGGGCCTGCTGCTGGATGCTGCGGCGCGTTTCGTCGTTGAGGTTGGCCTGTGCCGCCAGGCGCTCCGCGGTGGCCTGGTCGCCGCGCAGGAGCGCCCACAGTGCGAGATTGGCCGTGGCCTTGGCGTTGCCTGGCGACAGTTCCAGGGCCTTGGCCAGCGGCTCGCGCGCCTGGTCGAACTGGCCGGCGCGCAGCCGCGCATAACCCAGGTCGCCCAGGTAGTCGGTGTTCAAGGGCTGCAGTTGCGTGGCGCGCGCCAGCGCCTGTTCGCTGCCGGCGTCGTCATCGCGGCGTGCAGCGATCAGGCCCAGGCCGTGGGCGGCCGCAGCGGCCTGCGGCCCGCTGGACAGCTCGCGATACAGCGCGACCGCTGCGTCGCTCTGGCCAGTCTCGCGCAGGGCGTCGGCCTGCAGCAGGCGCAGGGCGGGGCGATCACCATAGCGTTGGCGGAAGGCCTCCACGTGGGCGAGCGAGGCATACCAGGCGCCCTGCTGCTGCATGCGCTCGATCAGCTCCAGATAGGTGTTGCGGCTGTCCTGCGGATCGGGCTCCGGCGGCGCAAGGCTGGGCGCCCGCACGTACTTCGGCGTGGTCGATGCGCAGCCACTGGCCAGGGTGGCGAGGGCGACGGCAAGCAGCAGGCAGGGGGTGCGCAGGGCAGGCATCAGGGCGATCCCATCTTGGACATGGTGGTGGCCAGCGCGACCAGCGCTGGACCGGCAAGCACCAGCATCAGTGCCGGCAACAGGGTCAGCATCATCACCACGGTCATCTTCACCGAGAGCTTGCCGACCTTTTCCTTCAACGTGTTGCGGCGCTGCTCGCGCAGGCGGATGCTGAACTGGCGCAGCGGTTCCTGCACGGCGCCGCCGTGCGCATGCACCTGCAGGATCAGCTGCATCAGGCTGGCCAGGTCGTCATCGGCGTAGACCTCGCTCAAGCGCCGCAGTGACTGCGCGCGGGTGCGGCCGTGGGTGTAGGCCACGTTGGCTTCCTGCAGTTCGCCGCCCAGTACCGGCAACGCATCGCGCAGCTTGTCGCCCAGCGTCTGCAGGCTCTGGTCCATGCTGAAGCCCACGCCCTGCAGCAGGCGCAGCAGGTCGATCAGCAAGGGCAGTTCGTTCTCGACCGCGCGGCGGCGGCGCTTGACCCACGACGACAGCACGAACTTGGGCAGCAGCAGCCCGGCCGCCAGCGCACCGATCACCACCATCACCCTGGCCAGACCGTGCGCGCTGCTGAACGCCAGCGCCAGCGCCAGCACCAGCAGCGCAAGCAACAGGCGCAGGCCGAGATAGATGGCGGTGCCGCGGCGCGTGTTCCAGCCGGCCAGGTCCAGCAGCAGCCTGTCCTCGTTGGCCAGCAGCGCGGCCTCCAGGCGGCCACCACTGAGCGAGCGCCCGAAGCGCTCGAGCCAGCCCAGCGAGTCGCGGCGCGTGGCCTCGGTGTCGCGGGCTTCCTCGCGCGGCTGCAGGGCGGTCTTCAGCGCGGCCGAGGTGCGGTGCTCGCGATGGCTGCGCACCCAGCCGGCAATGCCGAGCAGGGCGACGCCCGCTGCCAGCACCAGCAGCGAAAGGGCGAACCAGGCGCTGGCGCTCATCGGGCACCTCCCGGGTAGCTGCGGGCGGTCATAGCGATTTGGCCAGGCGATACAGCAGCAACGCCCCGAGCAGTTCCAGGCCCAGTGCGATCAGCAGGATCCTGTGGCCGAGCGGGTCATGCAGCACCGGCTGGAAGAACGCCGGGCTGGAGATCGCCATCAGCACCGCACTGGCCGGTGGCAGCAGCCCCAATACCCAGGCCGACATGCGGGTTTCCGAGGTGGTGGCGGCCAGCTCCTGCTGGGCCTGCTCCAGGTCGCGCATGAAATCACCCATGCGCTGCAGGATCTGGTCGGCGCGCCCGCCGATGCGCACGCTCACCCCGATCACCACCGCCAGCACCTTCAGCACGTCCATCCGGTACGGCTGTGCGGCCAGGCTCAATGCACGATCCAGCTCCATGCCGCTGCGCGCATAGCGCACCGTGGTGTCCAGCAGGCCGCGCAGTGGCGCGCTGGTCTGCATCGAAGACACCTGGAACGCGGCCTGCAGGCTGTTGCCCAGCGCGGTGAGGCGGACCAGGTTGTCGAGGAAGTCCGGCATCTGGTGCAGCAGCTGCGCGCGCAGTTTCGTGATCCGGCGCATCACCCACAGCCAGCAGCCCAGCAGGTACAGCAGAAGGGTCAGCGGAAACATCCAGGCCGTGCCCAGCCGCACCGCCGCCACGACCGCAAGCACCAGTCCCGGTACCAGCAGCACCAGTGGCAGCTTCCAGCCCGGCTGCAGGCCGGCGCGCTGCAGGACGCCATCCCAGGGTAATGCGCGGCTCCCACTGCTGGCGGGGCGGGCCGAATCGTTCGCCGCCGCAACGGCAGGCCCGGCCGGCACCGCACCGGCCGTGCTGCCGCGTGCCAGCTGCTGCTCGGTGTGCTGCAGCGAGGCCTGGCGCTGTTCACGGCTGCTGGCGGTACCCCACAGCCAGACGGCCAGCGCCAGCAGCACCGAGATGATGCTCAACACGCCCAGCAGCAGGCCGGTGCCCATGTTCAGAAGTCCCCGTAGAGTGATTCGCGCAGCTGCTGGCGGAACGGCTCCAGCTTGTGCGAATGCGGATGGAAGCCCAGGCCGATCCAGCGGTCGGTCTCGCGGCCGGTGCCATCGATCTGCACCTCGTGGCGGAACATCTCCTGGGTGGTGATCAGGTTGTCGCTGACCCCGGTGATCTCGGTGATCGAGACCAGCACCCGGCGCCCGCTGCCCAGTCGCGAGATCTGCACGATGAAATCAATGGCGCTGGCGATCTGCCGGCGCAGGCTGTCTTCGCTGCCCTGGAAGCCGGCAAACCCGGCCAGCATCTCGATGCGGTACAGGCAGTCGCGCGGCGTGTTGGCGTGGATGGTGGCCATCGATCCGTCGTGGCCGGTGTTCATCGCCTGCAGCATTTCCAGCACTTCAGCGCCGCGCACTTCGCCGACCACGATGCGGTCCGGGCGCATGCGCAGGCTGTTGCGCACCAGGTCGCGGATGCTGACCGCGCCCTGGCCCTCGGCGCCGCCGATGCGGCTCTCCAGGCGCACCACGTGCGGATGGTTCAGCGAAAGCTCGGCGGTGTCCTCCACGGTGATGACGCGCTCATCGGCCGGCACGTAGCTGGCCAGGGCATTGAGCAGCGAGGTCTTGCCCGAGCTGGTGCCGCCGGAGACCAGGATGTTGCAGCGCCCCAGCACCATCGCCTTCAGCAGTGCCTGCATCGGTGCGTCGAAGGTGCCCTTGGCGAGCAGTTCGTCGGGGGTGAACGGGTCCTTGCGGAACTTGCGGATGGACACCATCGGTCCGTCCACCGCCAGCGGCGAGATGATCGCGTTGAGGCGGCCACCGTTGGGCAGGCGCGCGTCGACCATCGGATTGGAATCATCCAGCCGGCGGCCGAGCGGGGCGAGGATGCGGCGCAGGATGCGCAGCAGGTGGGTGTCATCGGTGAAGCGCTGGGTGGCGCGCTTGAGCTGTCCGCCCTGCGAAACGTGCACGTCCTTGAAGCCGTTGATCAGGATGTCTTCGATGGAGGGGTCGTGGAGCAGGTCGTCCAGCGGGCCGAAACCGGTCAGCTCCTTGACCAGTCCCTCGGCGACGACCTGCATCTCTTCTTCGTTGATCGGGATGCGCCATTCCTGGATGAAGCCCACGGTCTGCACCTGCACCCAGCGGGCGATGGTGTCCGGGGCCCAGGAATCGATGTCGATGCGCTCGTCCTCGATGCTGTTGAGCAGGTGCTCATGCGCGGCCGACAGCACCTTCTGGTACTGCTCGGTCTGCGCGAACGGCAGGTGGCCCGGGGCAGATTCGGGCAGTACCGGGCGGGCAACGGCGTGCGGGAACGGGGTTACCTTGTCTTCCATTGCGATCCACCCAGGGCAAGGGAGAGTCTTTCCCGCAGGCCATGCGGCTGGACCGGGCAGGCGGCCGGATCCAGGCGCGACACGAGCGGGGCGAGGGCACGCAGATAGGGGTCGCGCGGGGCATCCTGCAGCAGCAGGTGTCCCTGGCTGGCGGCCAGGCGCACGCGCGGTCGTTCGGGCAGCGTCGCCAGCAGCGGTACTTCGAAGCGGCGTGCGATCTGTTCCGGGCTCATGCCGCTGCTGTCATCGTGGCGGTTGATCACCAGTTGCAGGCGCTTCTCGCGCTCACGCTGGCCCGCCAGGTGCTTCAGGGCCTGGTCCAGAGAAACCAGCGTGGCGATCGAGGCATCGGTGACCAGCCAGATCTCGTCGGCCTGGTCCAGCAACAGGGGCGGAAGCTGCCGCAACGGGCAGCCGCCGGCATCGCACAGCACGCTGGCGAACACGCCGCGCAGGCGCTGCAGCAGCGCGCCAGGATCCGAGGGCGGGACGGCATCGCTGCCACTGGCACGATCCAGCAGCACCAGCCCGGAGTCATGGCGCGCCATGGCCGTGCGGGCGAGGGTGGCATCGATGCGGCTGGCATTGCGCAGCGCGTCTTCGTAGTGGAAGCGGCTGTCGAGATTGAGGTACAGCGCGAGGTCGCCGGAGGGCTGCGCCAGCTCCATCAGCAGGCCGTCCTGCTGCACGGCTTCGCCCTGGGCCAGGGCGCGCGTCTGCTGCGCCAGCACCGAAAGATGTGCGGCCAGGGTGCTGGTGCCGACGCCGGCGCGCACACCCAGCAGCACGATCAGGCGTGCCTTGTGTGCGTGCTGGGCAACCGCTGCCGGGCGCGGAGACAGGGCGCGCCGCAAGGCCGCCTCGATGCCTGCGTCGTCACTGTCCAGGTCCAGTACATCGCGCAGGCCGGCGCGCAGCGCGATCACCACGCCTTCGACCTGGCCGGCGCTGGTGGCGCCCACGGCCACCAGCGGCAGGTCCGGTTGGGTCTGCTGCAGCTGCTGCGCCAGCACGCTCGAGGCGGCCGCATGCTCGGGCCGGAAGTCGAGCAGCACCAGGCTCTGCGGGCCGCGTTGCAGGTCCTGGGCGGAGGTGGGGGCGTTGCTGTCCTGCCAATGCAGGGCGGTGCTCGGCGGAAGCTTGGCGGCCAGCCGGGGCAGCAGTTCGCGGTCGATGCCGTACAGGACCAGGTTCATTGGCGGTCCTTGCGGATGCAGCGGCTGGGCGGTGGCGTAGGGCATGGGCGTGGTATCGCAGGCATCATGGAGTCAGCGCGAGAATCCGGGCACCGGGTCCTGGCTGACCGGACCCAGCAACCAGGAACCCCACTCGGGGAGATGCGGCCTGGCTTCGCGCTCGCCGGGCAGCGGCAGTTCGGTGTTGCGCGCCAGTGGCTGCACCAGGCGCGGGGTGACGATGATCACCAGCTCCTTGTCCTGGCGCTTGTAATCGAAGTTGCGGAAGAACGAGCCGATGATCGGCAGGTCGCCCAGCAGCGGAATCTTGCTGACGTTGGAGACGATGTTTGAGCTGACCAGGCCCCCGATGACGAAACTCTCGCCATCACCCAGCTCGACGGTGGTGTCGGCGCGGCGGGTGGTGATCGAGGGAATCTGCACGTTGTTGAGCACAATGGCATTGCTGTAGTCCAGGTCGCTCGCTTCGGGCGCTACCTTCAGCGCGATGCGGTTCGCTGCCAGCACGGTCGGGGTCACGGTCAGGCCGATCCCGAACGGCTTGTAGGTGATGGTGGTGGTGCCAAGCCCCTGCGGTTCCAGGATCGGCAGTTCGCCACCGGCCAGGAAACTGGCGCTCTGCCCGGACAGCGCCACCAGCGTCGGCTCGGCCAGTACGCGGGCCATGCCATTGGCCTGCAGCAGTTCGACATCGGCGTTCCACAGCCCCTTGGTCGAGCCGAAAACAAGGCGGAATGCCGAGGAAATCGGCGAGACGGCCTCGTTGCTGCTGTTGCCTTCCTTCATGCCGGGCAGCAGGCCGGTGTTGCCCGGCAACCCGGTGCCGGGCCGCGCGAAGCCGTAGGCGAAGCCGCCGTTGCGGTTCTGGAAGTTGATGCCGATCTGCTTCATCGCGGTCTTGTTGAACTCGACCACCTTGACCTCGACCTGGACCACACCGCCGCTGCTGATGGTGGACGTATCGGCAAGCGCACCTTCCTTGCCCAGTGCCATCGCCGCCGTGCGTTGTTCCTGCATGTGCGAGAGCACGCTGTCAGTGCTTCCCTGCAAAAGGCCCTGCTGGTCCTGCTGGGTGAACACCAGATCGTTGCCGCCGGTGCTGGCCGCACCCTGTACGGCGCTCTGCACCCGTACTGTCACCCGTTGCGGCTCGGCCTGCTTGCGGTGCCACAGCAGCAGGGTGGTGGTGCCGGGCATCCTGCCCACCAGCAGCGCCTGGCGCTGGCCGCGCAGCATCACGATGTCGGCAACGCCGGGGTCGGCAATGGCCACCCGTTCCAGGTCGGCCGGCAGGTTCCAGGGACGCTGCTCACGGGCCTGCAGCACCAGGTCATCGGCGGCCACGCTCGTTGCCGGTGCCAGCAGCACCAGCAGCAGGGCCAGCCACCGCTGGCGGGGAGAAAGACGTGGACGGCGGCGACGTTCGGTCATGGATGCGCTCGATGCAGGTCAAAGGGAGCCACGGGGGGCGGAACTGTCGCCACGGATGATCTCGATACCCGAAGCGCGCGGGGCGCTGCGACGGGGCGCCAGCGCACGTGCGGGTGCATCCGCGTTGCTGCGTGGCGGGGCACTGCCGCGGCCGGCCAGCGCGTCGCCGTCGATACCGGCGAAGGCGTGGTTCTCCGGGCGCTGCAGTGCCAGCTGCTGCTCTGCGTCGAGCCCACGCAGCGGATCGATCACGCCGCGCGACTGAGGGAACAGTGCGAGGTCGGGCAGGCCCGTATCAGCGGGATTGCGCAGCGCCAGGAACAGCTTGCCCTGCTGCGCACCCAGCAGCAGTCGATTGGCGTCGGCCACCGGTACCGCCAGCACCGCGCTGCGCGCGGGTTGCGGGGCTTCATTGCTGCTGTGGCTGCCGCCACTGCCGGTGATGTCGGCCGCGCGCGGGTCGTTGCGGGTGTCGGCCTCGCTATTGGAGGTGGCTTCCGAGGCGACTGGCGCGATGTCCTGCTGCCCATAGCTCAGCACGCGCAGGCGCGACAGCAGCAGGCGCGTCTGCGCGGCTTCGGCGGGGCTGTTGATGCTGGGCTGGGCATTGCGCAGGTTGAGGAAGACGTCGACGAAGTCACCGGGAAGGATGCGGTTGCCGGCACCAACCAGTTCGTCCACGGGCACGGCCAGTGCGCGCTCGCCCGGCCGCAGCTGCAGCGAGAAGCCCTGTGCCAATGCGCTGCTGCTGATCGGGCTGCCTTCGGCGATGTCCTGCACCGGCACCTTGCCGACCACGGCGGCGATGCTGGTGGCGGCACCGGCGACGGGGGAGGTGCGCTGGGCCAGGCGCAGGTCGTTGGCGCTGATCGGCTCGCCCGCGGGCAGGCGCGCCACGGCTTCCACCACCGTGATGGCCTGCACTTCGTTGTGCGCGATCGGCGCGGCCGTGACCGGTGCGGCCGGTTTGCGCCCGATCATGAAGGCGATCAGCGCCAGCAGCACGGCCAGGCCGATCAGGGCGACGGCAGCGATGCGGGTCAACTTGAGCATGGAACCGTCTCCAAAATATCGGTCATCAGTTGCCGCTGCCGAGATCGAGCTGGGCGACCGCGACGCTGCGGATGGGAGCCTGCATCACCCACTTGTAGAGCGTGGCGGTGCCGGGCAGGAAGGGATGGCTGGCGTAGTCGTAGCTGACTGTCACGGTCATGCACTGGGCCGTGGCCAGGCCGGCGCAGGGCGCCTGCGCGGACACCACGATGGCATTGCTGCCCCCCGCGCTGCAGTCAACGTTCTGCTTGGAGAACTGCAGCAGCCATTGCATCGAGGTGCGTGCGGCGACGCAGGCGGCGGTGCGCCGTTCGCCGGCCGTGCCGTAGCGCAGCGAGGCGCGCGCACCTTCGGCCGAGGCGGTGGCCAGGGTCTGCTGCGCTGCCATGATCATCACCCCGGAGAAGGTGAACAGCAGCAGCGGCAACAGGCCGAGCATCAGCATCAGGGCGAACTCGATGCTGGCGACGCCGCGTTGCCGGCGCGGGCTGCGGATGTTCATGGTGCACCTCCGTAGATGCTTGCCAGCACCCAGCCGATGGCGGCGAGTGCGAGGTAGGCGGCATAGGGAATGCCACGTCGTCCCTGGCGTGCGGCCTGCATGTCGCGCAGGGCCGGATGCGCGTGCCATTGCGTGCTGGTGCGATTCACCTGCATCTGCAGGTGGCCGGGCAGCAACACGCCCAAGCGCCGGCCCGCCAGCACCAGCACGGCGTGCAACCCGGCGGCGAGGCTGGCGACCAGCCAGACCGGCAGCAGCGCCTGCCAGCCCAGCATCAGCCCCAGCACGGCAAAGAACTTCACGTCGCCGGCGCCCATCCAGCGCAGGGCATAGAACGGCAGCAGCGCCAACAGGCCGAGCGCCGCGCCGCCAACGTGGGGCAACCACGGCTGGCGCGGCGCACTGAACTGGCCGAAGACGATCACCACGGTGGCGATCACGCAAGCGGCGATCAGCCAGGCGTTGGGCACCCGACGGGCATACAGATCACTGATCGCGATCCGCAGGCATACGCCGATGGCCAACAATCCCAGCAGTGTCATCGCACACTCCGTCGTCCGTCACTGGACGGTCTTCGCCTGGTTCCATGCGCCCCACCGTCGCGGCTCTGCCGGCCGCGCGCGGTCGCCGCTCAGGTCGTCGAGCCCGACGCCTTGGTGGCCAGTGCGGAGAGGTTCTTGAACAGCGTTTCGAAGAACCCCTTGATCTGGTCGTTGCCGACCGCGATCAGGACACCAGCGATGACGGCAGCCAGCAGCCCGTACTCGAGCGCGGTGACACCGTCTTCTTCCTTCAGGAATTTGCGGATCGATGCGTTCATGACCAATGTCTCCCTCTACCTGTCTGCGGATGCAGTACACCTGCGTTGGGCGGTGGCCCGGCTCCGCCGGGATCGTCCGTGGGCCTCCGCGCGTCCTGGCGGAGGAGGCACGGCGGGATGGACCCGCTGTGCTCAAGCAGGGTGATCGTCTCCAGGCTGGCCGCCAGCCGCACGGTCGCGACCGCTCGGCCCGGGGCCGGTGGTCGAGGCATCCAATGATGCGTGCGTGGTCATGCTGTCCCCCTGGGTGCGGCCGGATCAGTTGGCCGGATCACCGTGCTATCGACTTTGCCTGAATGGAAGTTGGCTGCAACAGGAACCTATATGCAAATTCGGCAGAAACCCCGGGATGCTGAAACTTTCAGGCCGTTTCTGTGACGAGAATCCTTTCGAAGGCAAAACGATTCATGGTCGTGCAGATTATGTGATTTCCATTTTCCGGCGCATGCGAGGACCGTGCCAATGGCGCCGACATTTTCTTCATCTGTGTATCTTTTTTCTTCATTGCAGCCCGCGGGTTTACCTTCGCCGATTATCGGGCATACTCGCATTCAAGCTGTTGCATTTCCATGGTTGGCCGCATCGGAGCCGATGCGGCCTGCACGACAACGGAAGTGGTTTCTGGATCGCTGCGCGCCCTGTCAGGCAGTGGGGGCCGCATCGCATGGCGGATCAACGGGGGACAACACTGTCATGGTCGATGGTGGGGTAGGAGACAGCGGCGACAGCGGCCTTCGGTCGATAGACCTGGCCACGCTGAGCGGCGTGCTTCGTGTCTGTGATGTCGAACTGCTGCTGCTCGATGGCAATGGGCCACGTGCGGCATTCGCTTCGCGCGTGCACGAGGAAGCCCTGTTCTGCAGCATCAGCTGCGGTTTCCACTGCCGCGGCCGTTTCATGCTGCCGCCGGACTGGGCGATGCTCGGGTACCTGCACGCCACCGATGAGACGCTGAGCTGGTGCCATGGCGTACCGCTCACGCCGGGGATGGCGTTGACGATCATGCCGGAAGGCATCAGTGAGTTCACCCTGAGCCCAGGCACGCACATGACCCTGATGCTGCTGCCGGTGGCACGGGTGCAGCGCAAGCTGACCGAACTGAGCCTGCGCAGCACGCCTCCCGCTGGCCAGGCACTGTCACTGTTCAATCTGGCCAGCGAAGGCACGCCGTTGGCACGCCACTACCAGCAGCTGCACCTGCAGCTGGGGCAGGGTGCAGGCCTGCAGCCGGAAGAAACTGAAACCCTGCTGCACGAGCATGTGCAGGCCCTTCTGGGTGCCGGTGCGGCGGATCGCCCGGGTTGCAGCCGTGCACGGCGTACGCATTATCTGATCGCACAGCGGGCAGAGAACTTCATGCGGCTCAACCTGCGCCGCAATATCTACATGAATGAAATCTGCGATGCGGCTGGGGTCAGCGAGCGCGGCCTGCGTTATGCGTTCGAGGACCTGTTTGGAACCTCGCCCAACCGGTATCTCTCCATGCTGCGCCTGTGCGCGGCCTGCCGCAGCCTGTCGATGGCCGATTCCAGCCGTCGCTCGGTGAAAGCCATCGCCCTCAGCTGCGGCCTGTGGGATCTTTCGCGCTTCGCCGACAATTACCGCAAGGTATTCGGCGAACTGCCGCGCGATACCCTGATGCGCGCGCCCGCGCAGATCGGCCAACCGGCCTGAGCCAAGCCCCGCAAGGGTTTTCGCGGCATTCGTGCCGGAATTGCACATCCGCTTGCCGATCATGTTGCCGCTTCTGCATAAACGGCTGCCGATTCCGGCCGTGGATTTGCCGGAATGCGCGATTGCCGTGCCGGATTGAAGTGCGCCGCCACCGTTGCAACCGCTGAAATGTCAGTCACCTGCCTAACGGCAAGTCCACTGACATTCCAGTTGTTCGCCTACGGGGGAAATGCTCATGAACCGCATCTACCGGCGTGTATGGAACCGCCAGCTCAATGCTCTGGTTGTGGCCTCGGAACTGGCCACCGGCGACAGCGGCGGCGGCGCCGCACGCGATCCGCGCGCCTTCCTGCTGATGCCCACCGCGCTGGCCCTGGCACTGCTGTGCGCGCTGGCCAGCGGCCACGCAGGGGCATCGGAAACCAATCAGTCGCTGCGCGACCTGCAAGCGCTTGCGGCGAAGTATGCGCAGCCGATGCCGGTCAAGGTCGACGCGGAAGTGGCCTTGGCTGCCGCCGCGCGACAGGCGCAGAGCAGCCCCGCGATCAGTGCGGACGCTCGCCTGGGCCTGCAGTTGAACACCACATCGCTGCCGGTGGTGCGTGACGTATTGCCGGCCGCCGTGCAGGTGAAGCTGGCAGCGAACACCACGCCGAAGCAGGTGGCCGTGCCGGCGCTGGCGGCCGATGTACGCGCCACTGTCGGCCTGGGCAACACTGCGATCAAGGCGGCACAGGTGGATGCATCGCTGGCAGCGCACGTTGCGCCGGGCGCGCAGGCGCCGCTGGGCGTGGCTGCCGATGCGCGCGCCAGGGCCAAGGTCGGCATCGCTGGCCATCAGGTCGCTTCGATCGATTCGGGTGCCCAGGCGGCAGCGGGCCTCAGCGGTTCGTCCCTGAAGGCCTCTGTCGACGGCGACACCGACGCGCATCTGGCGGTGGCTGGCCATCACATCGAGGGGCAGGGCCAGGCCCGGGCGACGGCGGCGGTCACGCTGCCGGCCAAGGAGGAACTGCCGGGTGACACGCATGATCGCGCCATCAGTGCCGCGTTCGATGCCGGCGCCGCGGGCAAGGTGCGCGTGCAGGCGCCGGACGGCCAGGAAGTAGTCGCCGATCGCAACCTGAAGCTGGCCGGGCAGGCAACCGTAGCCGCGCAGCACAGCGCGCTGGGCGTCGGCGGTCTGGTGGGCGGAGCAGTGGATGCTGTCGGCGGGACGCTTCACGGTGCCGCGGGTGCGGTCGGTAGCACGGTGGGTGGTGCGCTGAACGGCACCGTTGGCACGGTTGGCGGTGCAGTGGGCGGCGCTCTGAACGGTACTGTCGGAACAGTCGGTGGCGCAGTGGGCGGTGCACTCAACGGCACAGTCGGCGCGGTCGGCGGTGCAGTGGGTGGCACGCTCAACAACGCGGTGGGCGCAGTCGGTGGTGCGGTTGGCGGTGCACTGAACGGCACGGTAGGCACGGTCGGTGGCGCAGTGGGCGGCGCTCTGAACGGTACTGTCGGAACAGTCGGTGGCGCAGTGGGCGGTGCACTCAACGGCACAGTCGGCGCGGTCGGCGGTGCAGTGGGCGGCACGCTCAACAACACAGTCGGCGTGGTCGGTGGTGCAGTTGGCGGTGCTCTGAACGGCACGGTCGGCACAGTTGGCGGCGCCGTGAGCGGCGCGCTCAACAACACGGTCGGTGCGGTCGGTGGTGCTGTGGGCGGAGCTCTGAACGGCACCGTTGGCCAGGTCGGCGGCGCAGTGGGTGGCACGCTCAACAACACGGTCGGCGCAGTCGGTGGTGCAGTTGGCGGTGCTCTGAACGGCACGGTCGGCACAGTTGGCGGCGCCGTGAGCGGCGCGCTCAACAACACGGTCGGTGCGGTCGGTGGTGCTGTGGGCGGAGCTCTGAACGGCACCGTTGGCCAGGTCGGCGGCGCAGTGGGTGGCACGCTCAACAACACGGTCGGCGCAGTCGGTGGTGCAGTTGGCGGTGCTCTGAACGGTGCTGTCGGCACTGTTGGCAGTGCAGTGGGCGGTGCGCTCAACGGCGCGGTTGGCCAGGTCGGCGGCGCCGTGGGTGGCGCTCTGAACGGGACTGTCGGTACGGTCGGCGGTGCAGTGGGCGGCACGCTCAACAACACGGTAGGCGCAGTCGGTGGCGCTCTGAACGGCACTGTCGGTACCGTCGGCAGTGCGGTGGGTGGCGCACTGAACGGCACTGTCGGCCAGGTCGGCGGTGCAGTGGGCGGCACGCTCAACAACACGGTGGGCGCAGTCGGTGGCGCATTGAACGGTACCGTCGGCAGTGCGGTGGGTGGCGCTCTGAACGGCACCGTCGGCCAGGTCGGCAGCGCGGTGGGCGGCACGCTCAACAACACCGTCGGCACGGTCGGCAGCGCAGTGGGCGGCATTCTCAACGGCACCACCGGTAGCCCCGGCACAGGCCTGGGCGGCGTGCTGGGAAGCACGCTGGGCAACGTAGGCAGCGCGGTGGGCAACCTGCTCAACGGCAATCTCAATGGCACCGTCGGCAACCTGGGCAGCGCCGTGGGTGGCCTGGTGGGTGGCACGCTCGGCAGTCTCGGCCTGACCCAGCCGTCGGCGATCCCGCCGACCAGCCCGAAGGCACCGGCGCCGGCCGACCCGAATGCCGGCCTGATCATCGGCACCGGTGGCCTGGTCGGCAATGTCGGCCAGCTGATCGGGCCGACCACCACCAGCCTGTTCGGCGGCGATGGTTACGTCAGCAACGGCAATCTCAAGCTGAGCAACGCCAACGTCATGCAGACCTATTCGGCCGTCAACGTGCTGGGTCTGCCGGTGGTCAACCTGTCACCGGTCGGCAGCACGCTCAACGGCCTGGGTGGCGCCGCCACGGGCGGCAGCTCGCACCTGACCCTGATCGGTGGCGTCACCTCCGACAGCTATATCTACAACATCAACAACGGCAATCCCGGTGGCCTGCTGGGCCTTCTTCTGCCGACCGATTCGCCGGCGTGGGCGGCCAAGTGCCTGGACATCGCGCTGGCCGACATCTCCTGCTGGGCCGTCAACGCGGCGCAGGACTACCAGGTGCTGATGGGTGACGGCGCCTTCGCCAACGGCTCCAAGGAAGTGGTGATCGGTGCCAACGCACGGCATGAGCTGCCGAAGGTCGATGCCAACGTCGCCTTCCCCGGTGATGGCGTGAACGATCCCAGCAACCCGACCGGCGTGCCGACGGCCGACTATGCCGCGCGCATGGGCCATTCGGTGATCGTCGGCGACAGTGCCGTCGGCACCGCCAACGGGCAGACCCTGCTGGGTGCCGAGTCCACCTCCAACCAGGCCAACTCGGTCGCGCTGGGCTACCGCTCGGCCGCACTGCGTGGCGCGCAGGCCAGCTACAGTGCCTACGGCCTCACGGCGCCGCAGGTCTCGGCCGGTGAAGTATCGGTGGGCACCGCCGGTGGGGGCGAGCGCCAGATCACCAACGTGGCTGCGGGCAGCGGCAACACCGACGCGGTCAACGTAGCGCAGTTGAAGGGGGCCATCAGCCTGATCAATGGTGTGGCCGATGCCGCGGTGACCTACGATCTGGACGCCGGCGGCAATCCGAACTATCGACGGGTCACCCTCGGCGCAGGCACCGGCACCACCACCATCGGCAATCTCGCCGCCGGTGCGGTCACCGCGGGCAGCCTCGAGGCCGTCAACGGTGGCCAGCTGGCGGCCACGAACAGCGCGATCGCCAGCTTCTTCGGTGGTCGTGCAGCCTTTGACCCGGCCAGCGGCATCTTCACCGCACCGCTGTTCGAGATCAGCACGATCTCCACCACCGGCGCCATCGCCCAGGGCCTGTACACCAACGCCACCGATGCCTTCGCGGCGGTGGATGGTTCGCTGGTCAACCTCAACACGCAGATCACCGATATCCGCAACGGCGGTACCAAGTACCTGCGGGTGAACTCGACCGGTACCGAGGCCGTGGCCAGCGGCGCCGATTCGATCGCGGTCGGCACCAATGCGCGGGCGACGGCAGCCAACAGCATCGCAGTGGGTGCGGGAAGCCTTGCCGATCGTGCCAACACGGTTTCCATCGGTGCCGCTGGCGCAGAGCGTCAGGTCATCAACGTGGCGGCCGGTACCGCGGCCACCGATGCGGTCAACGTGGGACAGCTGCAGGCCTCGGAGCAGGGGGCACTGCGCTATGACCTCAACGCCGATGGCAGCGTCAACTATGCCAGCGCCACGCTGGGCCAGGCCGGCACCGCCACCACGCTGCGCAATCTCGGCCCGGGCCAGGTCAGCGCCACCAGCAGCGAGGCCATCAACGGGGCCCAGCTGTTCGCCGCCAACCAGGCCGTGGCCACCCACCTCGGCGGTGGTGCTGCGGTCAGCGCCAGCGGCGTGCTGACCGCACCGACGTACTCGATCAACAACGTCGCCGCCAACGGCACCGTGACCAAGGGCAGCTACAACGACGTCGGCACCGCCTTTGATGCGGTCAGCAACTCGCTGGCCAACGTTGCCGACCAGACCGGCGAGATCGACAAGCTGGCCGTGAAGTACGATGTCGACGGCAGTGGCAACGTGCTCAACAGCGTGACGCTGACGGGCACCGGCACCGGCACCGGCGCGGTGAAGATCACCAACGTCGCCGCCGGCAGCATCCTGGCCGGCAGCAGCGACGCCATCACCGGCGACCAGCTGTTCAGCACCCACAGCACCATCGCCAACTACTTCGGCGGCACCACTGCCTACAACGGCACCACCAACGCGTGGACCGCGCCGACGTTCAGCATCTCCAGCATCGCCACCGATGGCACCTTCACCAGCGGCGATTACAACAACGTCACCGCCGCCTTCACTGCCGTCGATGGCTCGCTGAAGGTCCTCAACCAGCGCATCACCAACGGTGGCGGTGGCAGTGCCTACCTGGCGGTGAACTCGACGGCGGCCGCAGCCACCGCGGCCGGTGCGGAAGCGGTGGCGGTCGGCCCGCAGGCCAGTGCAGCCGGTGCCAACAGCGTGGCGGTCGGCAACGGTGCCAGCAGCAGTGCCGGCAACAGCGTGGCGCTGGGTGCCGGTTCGGTGGCCAGCGTTGGCGCACAGAGCGGCTATACCGGCGCCTACGGCCAGACCGGTGCCAGCAACTCGGCCGGTGAGGTCTCGGTCGGCAGCAGCGGCAGCGAGCGCAAGATCACCCACGTTGCCGACGGCTCGGACACCTACGACGCAACCAATGTCGGCCAGCTGAAGAACGGCGTGAATTACGCCATCGACGAGTCGAAGAAGTACACCGACCAGAAGATCCAGAACATCACCAACGTGGCGGGCAGCTTCCGCGCCAACAACACCAACAACCTGGCCGATCCGTCCGCCAGCGGCGCCAACTCCGCCGCCGGTGGTGCAGGCTCCACTGCCGCCGGTGCCAACTCGACCGCGCTCGGCAATGGTTCACAGGCGCAGGCCGACAACTCGGTGGCATTGGGTGCAGGTTCGGTGGCGAACCGGGCCAACACGGTCTCGGTGGGTGCCAGCGGCGCCGAACGCCAGGTGGTCAACGTGGCCGACGGCTCGCAGGCCACCGACGCGGTCAACGTGCGCCAGCTGCAGGCGTCGCAGCAGGGCACCATCCGCTACGACACCACGGTGAACGGTGCGACCAACTACAACAGCGTCACCCTGGGCAGCACCAGCAGTGGCCCGACCACGGTGCGCAACGTTGCCGCTGGCACCGCCGGTACCGACGCGGTCAACGTGGATCAGCTGAAGTCGGGCATGGCGCAGACCCTGGACTGGTCCAAGGCCTACACCGACGAGCGCATGGGTGGCTTCGAGCGCGACCTGCGCAAGACCGACAACCGTGCTTCGGCCGGTATCGCCTCGGCGATGGCCACCGCAGCGCTGCCGCAGCCCAGCGAGGCGGGCCGCAGCATGGCCTCGATCGCGGCTGGCAGCTACAACGGCGAATCGGGCGTGGCGCTGGGCATCTCCGGTGTCTCCGAAGGCGGGCGCTGGATCTACAAGTTCAGCGGTTCGACCAACAGCCGTGGCGAGGCCGGCGTGGCCGTCGGTGCCGGCATCCAGTGGTGATCCCCGCCGCCGGGCCGCACCCGCGGCCCGGCATCGCGGAAACGTCTACAGGGGGAATGACATGAAACAGCATCGCATCGCCCGCGCCGGCCAACATGCCGCTACGCTGGGCCTGATCCTGGGGATGGGCCTGCTGGCCGCCTGCCGCAGCCATGCGCCGGCAACCGACGGTCCCGTCGAAGCCACCGCCGTGCAGTTCCCGGAGGCCTCCAGGGCCTCGTTGAAGGAAGGCATCTATCCGGACGTCGCCGACCTGCGCCGCTTCGCGCCGGGCATGAGCAAGCGGCAGTTGTACACGCTGCTGGGCACGCCGCATTTCAACGAAGGCATGTGGGGCGTGCGCGAGTGGAACTACCTGTTCAACTTCCGCACCGCGCAAGGTGCGGAGTACTTCACCTGCCAGTTCCAGGTCCGCTTTGACAGCAAGGGCATTGCCCAGGCGGGTTACTGGAAGCCGGAATCGTGCGCGGCCGTGCTGGAGCCGCCGCGGCCACCGGCCCCGCCGGCACCGGCACCGGCACCGCTGCCGGAACAGCCGCTGCGGCTGTCGGCCGACGCGTTGTTCGGCTTCGACAGCGCGGTGCTGAGCGCGGAAGGGCAGCAGGGGGTGCAGGGCATCCTGGCGCAGGTACGCGAAGCCGCACAGGTGCAGTCGATCAGGGTGACCGGCTATACCGACCGTATCGGCAGCGCCAGCTACAACCAGGCGCTGTCGCAGCGCCGCGCCGAGGCCGTGCGCAGCGCGCTGGTGCAGGGCGGCGTGCCTGCGGCCAGCATCAGCGCCGAAGGACGCGGCGCGGCTGAGCCGATCGTGCAGTGCGGGCAGCGCAACCGGCGCGAGCTGATTGCCTGCCTGGCGCCGAACCGGCGCGTGCAGATCGCCGGGATGGCACAGCCACGTTGACCCTCCTGCGCCGGGGCGGTGCCCCGGCATCCCGAGTCCCCCCTGACCGCCGGCAGGCGTGGCAACGTCTCCCCCGTCGTCCACGCCTGCCTGCGGCTCAGGTCTACAAACGGTGCACGCGATGAATGCCCAATTCCTGCCACTCTCCATGAAGACGGAAGCTACGCTCAGCGTGTACGGCCAGCTCGGCAACCATGCCGTGGTGCGCATCCCGGGCCGGCGCCTGCCCGGCTTGATCCTGCAGGCCGATACCGTGGCAGGGTTCCTGGCCCAACTGCAGGAAGCACAGGCCTGCCTGCGCAGCGGCCGCGCACAGCGCACCGACGCCGAGCTGGACATGCTGATCGACGTGCTGCAGCAGTGGTACGCCTTGATCGAATCGCGCCTGGCCGACGCCGGCGAGGCGCTGTAAAGAAAAAGGGGACGGAGGGGATTAAGTCGTTTCCTGCACACGCGGGGCAAGAACGACTTAATCCCCTCCGTCCCCTTTTCCTACGCGCGGGCGCGGACCAGCCAGCAGGCGGCATCCACGCGTACGCGGTCGCCTTCGATGAACGGCGCGAATGCAGCCAGCGCCTGGTGGCGAAGCACGGCGGCACGGGCTTCCGGCATTGAGCGCAGGGCCAGCCCCAACGGGCCCAGCTGGCCGACATAGGTGGGCAGGTCTTCGCGGGCGATCGAGCAGGACAGGTCTACCGCAACCACCTCCACATCCTTCCAACCGGCGGCCTGCACAAGCCGCTGTACCTGCCCGCCGTCGGCGAAGGCGAACTGTCCCGGCGCGCCGGGTACCCGGGGCGGCAGATCCAGTGCATCGCCGATGGCGCGCTCGGCCGTGGTCATGAATGGATTCTCGTCGGCACTGCGCCAGGCGATGAAGCGCAGCCCAGCGCCGGGTGTCGCGGCACGATGCAGGTTGGCGAACGCGGCCTGGCTGTCCTCGAAGAACATCACGCCCAGCCGCGACTGGATCCAGTCGAAGTGCGCGGACGGCAGAGGATGGCGCTGCGCGTCTGCCACGATGAAGTCCGCGTCCAGTCCCGCAGCCTCGGCGCGCTGGCGGGCCAGCGCCAGCATCGGCGCGGAGATGTCCAGGCCGGTGCTGTGTGTCGCCGGGCGTGCGGCGGCTGATGCCAGCAGGCTGGCACCGGTACCGCAGCCTACATCCAGCAGTTGCGTGACGGTCTCCGGAAGTTCGGCCACCAGCAGGTCGGCCATGGGCTGGAACAGGCCATCGAGAATGGCCTGCTGCGCAACCCAGACCTGGCCGCCAGGACCGTTCCACAGGGCGCTCTGATCAACGGGGGGTGTACGGGTCATGGTCTTGCCTTGCAGGGAAGTCGCCCATAGGTTGGCGCTTGAAGGTCACTTGAGGTCAAGCCCGTGCGTGAACTGGATATCGGCGAAGTGGTCAAGCGCAGTGGCGTGCCGGCCTCGACCCTGCGTTACTACGAACAGCTTGGGCTGCTGCAGGCAGTGGGCCGTCGCGGCCTGCGCCGGCAGTACGACGAGCAGGTGCTGGAGCGGCTGGCACTGATCGGCCTGGGCCAGGCGGCCGGGCTGTCGCTGCAGCAGATCGGCGCATCGCTGCCACCGCAGCGCGGATGCCTTACGCTGGATCGTGAGGCCCTGCTGGCGCAGGCTGATGTGCTGCAGCAGCAGATCATCCAGCTGCAACGGGTACGCCGGCACCTGCAACGTGCGGCGGCCTGCCCGCAGGCAGAGGATGCCCGGAAGTGCGGCTCGTTCCGGAAGCTGCTGCGGGCACAGCAGCGCATGGCGGGTGGGTGAGAGAAGCGTATCCACGCATGGCGTGAATCTACTGCAGCACGACCTCGGCAGATCCACGCCCTGCGTGGATGAATCAATCGCGGGTGCTGACTTCCCACGTGGCATGCAGCACCCCCGGCACGTGCTCCATCCGTGCCAGCACCAGATCCAGCTCGTCGGCACTGACCGCGGTACTGACCAGCACCGCGATCACGTCGGTAGGCGCGTCGGCATGCTCGACCACCTGCACATCGCCCACCGGATACTGCGCGGCCTCCAGCGCATCGACCAGTCGCTCGCGCACCCGCGGTACGGCTTCGGCATCCACGCTCAGGCGCACTTCGTAGGTGGCTTCGGTCGCCGCCTCGTTGATCGGGATGCGGTTGATCGCATTCACCAGCGGCCGCAGCAGCGTGTTGCCGGCGATGATCAGCACGGTCAGCAGCACGCCCTCGGCCAGCATGTCCGCGCCGGTGCAGCTGCCGACCGCCGCCGAGCACCACAGGGTGGCGGCGGTGTTCAGGCCGCGCACGTTCATGCCTTCCTTCATGATCACGCCGGCGCCGAGGAAGCCTACACCGGAGACCACGTAGGAGATCACCCGTACCGCCTCGGCGCTGCCGGCGATGCGCATGCCCAGGTCGACGAAGGCGGCGGCGCCCACTGCCACCAGCACGTTGGTGCGCAGGCCGGCGGTGCGTTGGCGGTACTGGCGCTCGGCGCCGATCAGCGTGCCCAGCACGAAGGCGGCCAGCAGGCTGACCACGGTGTCGGCGAAGGGACCGGCCTGGAAGGTCTCAATGAAGCGCATGGCCGGAGTCTACCCGGTCGAGGTGACAGTAGATCCACGCCATGCGCGGATTTCGAAAGTGTCAGAAACGACTTAATCCCCTCCGTCCCCTTTTTGTGGGGTCAGTCGGTGTCGTCGACGCGCTCGCCCATCAGTTCGCGCTGGCGCTTGTCCAGTTCCTCGGCGTAGCGCCTGCGGACGAAGGCTTCAGAGACCACGCCCAGGACCTGGCCGTCGGCGGCGACCACGGCCAGTTCATCGGCCTGGGTCTGGTCGAAGCGCTGCATCACGCTGACCACGTCCGCGACCGGTGACAGTGACACGTCCCGGTTCTCGGCCAGCTCGCCGATCATGGTCTCCGGCTTCACGCCGTCGCCGTAGACGCGCGGAATCTGCACGATGCCTGCGTAATGGCCTTCGCTGTCGATCAGGATCACCCGGCTGCCCGAACCCAGCGGGAAGCGCTGGCGGAACGTGGCGGCATCGAGATCGGCCGGCGCGGTAGCCACGCCCTTGCGCATCAGCCGGCCGGCGTTGAGGTTCTGCACCCAGCCCACGTCGCGTGCGCTCTTGATGGTCTCGCCGCGCAGGTGCATGCGCCAGGTCGAGAACGAATAACCGAACCACTGCCGTACCAGCGTGCTGGAGACCAGCACCGCACTCATCACCACGCTGGTCAGCAGGAAGTCGTGGGTGCCTTCCAGCACCAGCATGGCCATGGTCATCGGTGCGCCGACCACGGCGGCGGCCAACGCTGCCATGCCAGCCAGCGCGGCGGACGTGGCATCGATCACCGGCACACCAGTGGCCATCGCCAGCAGGCCGGCGAACAGGGCGCCGACCAGGGTGCCCATGAACAACGAGGCGAAGAACAGGCCGCCGCGGAAACCAAACCCGAGCGAGATGCCCGAGGCCAGGCACTTCAGGGTCAGCAGGCCGCCGATCCAGATCAGCGGCAGGTGCGTGGTCAGGTCCAGGTGCAGCGCGCCATGGCCGGACGACAGCACCTGCGGGCTGGCCAGGGCCAGCGGAATCAGCAGCAGGCCGCCCACCACCGGCCGACCCCAGGCAGGCAGCGGGCTGCGCTTGACCGTGCCTTCGATCGAGGCGATCAGCCGCATCACCGCGATGCCGACCATCGCGCAGCAGCAGCCAAGCAGGCCGTAAATGGCGTAGTCGGCGGCGCGGACATCAATCGTCGAGGCAGCCGGCAGCAGGTAGGGCTCGATGCCGGCCTGGTCGGCCACGAATGCACCTGCCAGCGCGGCCACCGCCACCGGCGCCAGTGCGGCCGGGGTGTAGGCGCCGATGACGATCTCGAAGGCGTAGAACGCGCCGGCCAGTGGCGCCCCGAAGGCGGCCGCGATGGCACCGGCGGCACCGGCGCCGACCAGGATGCGCACGTCGTTGCGGCGCAGGCGCATCACCCTGCCCAGCTGCGAGCCGCTGCCCGCTCCCATCTGCGTATACGAAGCCTCCAGCCCGACCGAGGCGCCGCAGCCATTGGACAGCAGGGTCTGGGTCAGCACGATGAGGTTGTCGCGCATCGACATGCGCCCGCCATGCAGGGCATTGGCTTCGACCGCATCGAGCAGGGGCCGCTTGAGCCGGGTCGCGGCCAGGCTGACCAGGCCGACCAGCAGGCCACCCAGCGGCAGCACCAGCAGTGCGGTCCAGGTCAGCGCGGGCAGGGAGCTCAGGCGCATGCCGTCGTCGAGCCCGTACAGGGTGCCCTGCAGCCAGCGTGCGATGCCGGACTGCAGCAGGGTCAGGTAGCCGGCGATCAGGCCGACCAGCAGGGCAAGCGCGATGAACCACAGGTCGCTGCCGCGCAGGCGCAGGCGCAGGCCCTGGAAGGCCAGATGCAGGCGCGATGGCGAAACAGGCAGTGACATGGTGGCGGCATGATACGCCGCCACCGTGGTCGCCGCCGTCACTGCATCGGGCGGTTACCGCGTCAGAAGCGGTAGCGGCCCTGCACGTAGAAGGTGCGTGGCGCAGCCACCATGCGGCCGGCGTTGCCATCGACGTTGCGGGTGTACCAGCGCTTGTCGGTCAGGTTGTTCACGCCCAGCGCGATCTCGCTGTCGTCCAGCCCCGGCACCTGCCAGGCCACCTGCGCGTTCCACAGGCGCACGCCCGGCACGCGGCCCACGCGCGCGTCAGCGGTTTCTTCCCAGGTGTTGGCGGCATCGGAGAACTGGCCGCTCTGATGGGTGCTGGAGACATTGAAGGTCCAGCCGGCCAGTGCGTAGCGGGCGCCGACGCTGTCGGTGTCGCGCGAGTAGAAGGGCACGTCCAGGCCGCGGTTGTCACCGGACTGCTGGATCGCCTGGGTCCAGGTGTAGTTGGCGTACAGCTCCAGCCCGGCCAGCGCACTGTCCTCGGCGAAGTGGTACTCCAGCGCGCTCTCCACGCCCTTGTGGTCGGTGGCGCCGATGTTCTGGAAGGTCGGTGGGGTGATCCCCGGCACCTGCAGGATCTGGTTGTCGAAGCGCATCTTGAACACGGTCACTTCCGCGCGCAGTGCGCCGTCCTGCCAGCGCGCGCCCAGTTCGGCGGTCTTTGCCACTTCCGGTTTGAGCGGATTGCTGGCGGTCTGGGAATTGAGCTGGATGTTCTGCACCGGCCCGAACGAGGTGGTGTAGTTGCCGAACACAGTCAGCCGCGGCGTCAGCAGGTAGGCGATGTTGAGCGAGGGCAGGGCCTTGTCGTTGCGGCTGCTGAAGGTCGCCGTGCCACCGGCCTGGCGGCGGTCCATGTCGATCCATTCCATGCGCACGCCCGGGGTGATCCGCCACTGGCCGATCGCGATGCGGTCGTCGATGTAGAACGCATGGGCATCGGTCGCGTTGTCGAAACGGGTGGTGGCACTGGCCACGCCGGTGCGGCGGCTGACGGTGTAGCTGCGGTCGTTGCCCCGTTCGCGCAGGAAGCGGTAGCCGGCGGTGATGTCGTGCACCGTGCTGCCCCAATGCAGGCGCTGGGTATAGCGCGGCTCGATGCCAAGCACGCGGTAATCGCGCGGCTGCACGGTCAACTGGGTATTGGCCGCGTTGATCAGCGAGCTGGCGCGGCTGCTTTCGTTGTAATAGGCCAGCACCTCGAATTCGCTGTTGGCCGACAGCGTGTTGGTGTAGCCCAGGTCGATGCCGGTGCGGTGGCCCTTCCAGAAATCGGTGGAGCGGGTGTTCTGGAACGGGTCGGCCTCGTATTGCGCGCGGGTCAGGCCGCCCGGGGTCAGCGAGCGCACATCGTAGTACGACAGCTTGGCACGCAGTTCCTGCTGCGCGTCGATGGCATAGGCGAACTTCAGCGCCAGGTCGTTGAAGCGGTCATCGCTGCCCTGGCGCCAGCCACGCCCGTCCTGGCCGGAGTACAGCAGGGCCGCGCCCAGGCCGTTGTCGCCGGTACCGCCGAGGAAGGCGTTGTACTGGGTGCTGTCACCGCCGCCATGGTCGTAGGCGGTGTAGCGCACGCCCGCTTCGCCGTGCAGGCCTGCCTCGGTGGGGATGGCGCGGGTGCTGAAGTTGATGATGCCGCCCACGTTCTGCGGGCCGTAGCGCACCGCGCCGCCGCCGCGCACCACGTCGATCGATTCGATGTTGGACAGGCTGGTCGGCGCGAACGACAGCTGCGGCTGGCCATACGGCGCCACCGCCAGCGGTACGCCGTCCAGCAATACGGTCGAGCGCGGCGAGTAGCGTCCGGTCAGGCCGCGCACGCCGATGTTCAGCGAGACCGAGCTGCCGGCCGTGCCGGAGTTGTCGGTGACCTGCACGCCGGGGATGCGGCGCATGGCATCGCCGATGCTGGCCGCGCCGCTGGCCTCGATGCGCTGGCGGTCGACCACCGTGCGCGCGCCGGCGAAGCTCTTGACGCTGTCATGCAGGCCGGTGCCCAGCCAGCTGCCGGACACCTGGATGCTGTCCAGCGTTGTGGCGCCGTCCTGGGCGAAGGCACGGGTGGCCGGGAGCAGGCACAGGGCGAGGGCGGCAGCCAGGGGCAGGCGGGCCGGTTGCAGGGCGTGGATGGGCATCGATGCGGGTTGTGGAAGGTCGTAAATGAGAATTATTGCTGATTCCATTCGCTATTGGAATGCGCCTCCGGTTCATACCGATGCCCCGGTGGTAGAGTGGGCGATTGCTTCCTGACTCGCCGAGATCCGCCATGTCCCAAGCCGCCTTCTACCCCGTCGGAACTCCTGGCCAACCGTGGGGAGCGGCGGAACGGGAGCTGTGGCGTGGTCGCCAGCAGCGCCTGCGTCGCTATGACCAGGAGGTGCTGCCGCGCATCGAGGCGCTGGCCTCGTGTTTCGACAAGGTGGCCTATGGCCAGCTCGACTACGCTGGCGAGACCTATACGTTGTTCGCCCTGCGCAGCCGCGACTGGAACCCGGCGCTGCCCGCCGCGCTGGTTACCGGTGGCGTGCACGGCTATGAGACCAGTGGCGTGATGGGCGCGCTGGAGTTCCTCGAGAAGCACGCCGCCGACTATGCCGGCAAGGCCAACCTGATGGTGGCGCCGTGCGTGAATCCGTGGGGCTTCGAGCGCATCAACCGCTGGAACTTCGATGCGATCGACCCGAACCGCAACTTCCGCGCCGATGGCCCGGCCCGCGAGTCGACTGCGCTGATCGAGCTGATTGCACCGATCAAGGGCCAGTTCGTGCTGCACATCGACCTGCACGAGACCACCGACAGTGATGAAAGCGAGTTCCGTCCGGCGCTGGCCGCGCGTGACGGCAAGCCGTTCGAGCCGGGCCTGATTCCGGATGGCTTCTACCTGGTGGATGACAGCGAGGCCCCGCAGCCGGCCTTCCAGCAGGCGGTGATCGCTGCGGTGGAGAAGGTCACCCACATTGCCCCCGCCGACGACAAGGGCGAGATCATCGGTTCGCCGGTGGTCGCCCATGGCGTGATCGAGTATCCGCTGGTGAAGCTGGGCCTGTGCGCCGGCATTACCGGCGCGAAGTACACCACCACCACCGAGGTCTACCCGGACAGCCCGCGGGCCACCCCGCAGCAGTGCAACGACGCACAGGTGGCAGCGGTGTGCGCGGCGCTGGATTACGCGCTCGCCCATCGCTGACAGATAAAAAGGGGACGGAGGGGATTAAGTCGTTTGTGCCCCAGTACCGCCGGGGCACAAACGACTTAATCCCCTCCGTCCCCTTTTTCACCCCAACGCGTCGGCCCACCACAGTGCGGCTGGGCCTGGCGGCGTGTCGCGGCGCCACAGCAGGTCGCTGTGGATGCGCCGCGGCCAGCCGGGCAGCACCAGTTCCACCAGCCGCCCACGGTCATAGCGCTGCACCAGCGCCCGCGGCAGTTCGGCCCAGCCGATGCCGTCCTCGGCCATCTCCATCACCATCAGGTAATCGGTGGCGGTCCACGCGAGGCCGGTGACCAAGCGGGTCTGATCGACTTCCGCGCTCAGGCGCACCTGCCGATGCCGTGCCAGTTGTGCGGCGGCGCGACGCCCGGCGCTGGCCAGCGGGTGTCCGCGCGCCACGTACACCGACAGTTCGCTGTGGTGCGCCAGCGGCCGCGCCACCAGCCCATCGGGATAGCGCTCCTGCCTGGGCAGCAGGCCCAGCGCGGCGCGACCACTGCCGACCAGCTCCAGCACGTCCTCGCCTTCGGCATCCAGCCACTCCAGCTCGATCTCCGGGAACGCTTCGGCGAAGCGCTGCAGGATCCGCTGCTCCGGATCCAGCTGGTAGACATCGGAAAACACCACGGTCAGGCGCGGCTCGACCGGCGCGGACAGGCGCACGCTCAACTGCTGCAGGCGCGCATCGGCGGCCAGGATCTCCTGTGCGTGGCCCAGCGCCTGGCGCCCGGCCTCGGTCAGCCGCGGGTAGCGCCCGCTGCGGTCGAACAGGCTCACGCCGAGGTCGGCTTCCAGGTGGGCAATGGCGGTGCTGACCGTCGACTGGGTCTTGCCCAGCCGCCGTGCCGCGGCCGAGAACGAGCCCAGCGCGGCAGCTTCCACGAAGGCCTGTAGGGATTCAGGGGAATAGGGCATTGATCCATCGCTCCTGTCGATGGAATCCATTTTGATACCACCGTAAAAGGCGATGATACTAACCACCGTCGCCCCTGTCTGCGAGGGGCGTTCCGGACCCTCCACGCGCGGCGTGGATCCATTGATGAGGCGGCGCGGTCCCCGTCCTGCAAGGAGTTTCACATGTCCCGTACTGTTCCCGCCCGTGGCGCGCTGGTCGCCTGGGCCTGCCTGACCGTGGCGATCGTCGCCGAAGTGGTCGGCACCTCGTTCATGGCCCACGCCGCCCGCGATGGCGGCTGGACCGGTTATCTGATCATGGCCGGTGCGCTGGCGCTGTCCTACTTCTTCCTAGCGCAGTCGGTGCGTCGCATCGCGGTGGGCGTGGCCTACGCGGTGTGGGAAGGCCTGGGCCTGACCCTGCTGACCGTGGTCGGCCTCACCGTGTTCGGCGAGAGCCTGTCGCTGCAGCAGCTGGCCGGCCTGGTGCTGGCGGTGGTGGGCATCGTCTGCGTCACCCTCGGGGAGGCACACTGATGAATACCTTGGCTCTGTTTTTCGTGATCTGTTCGGCGCTGATCGATGTCGCCGCGAACATGATGGTGGCCAAGTCGGAAGGCTTCCGCCGCTGGCGCTGGGGTGTCGCTGCGATCGTCATGGTCTGGATCGCCTTCGCCCTGCTGGGCCAGGCGGTGCGTTACATGGACCTGGCCACCGCCTATGCGATGTGGGGTGCGATCGGCGTGATCGGAACCGCCACCTGCGGACGCCTGTTGTTCGGCAACCGCCTGCGTCCGATCGGTTGGATCGGCATCGGTCTGGTCACTGCGGCGGTGCTGCTGCTCAGCACCGCCAAGTAGCAACGGGTCTTTTCGCGGGCGTGGCGGCACCGGTGCGGGCGATTTGCGAAGTCGCCCGCGCTCGCCGACACTGCGGCTTTCCACAAGGAGTGCCCGCATGTTCAGCCACATCACCGTTGGAACGAACGACATGGACGTCGCGCATCGCTTCTACGATGCCCTGTTCGCCGCGATGGGGGCACGTCCGGGTGTGTTCGACGAAAAGGGTCGGCTGCTGTACTTCAAGGATGGGCGGATGTTCGGCGTGACCGCGCCGATCGATGGGCAGCCAGCGTGCCATGCCAACGGCGGCACCATCGGTTTCAGTCTGGGCAGTGCAGAGGCCGTGCGTGCCTGGCAGGAAGCTGGCGTGGCTCACGGTGGCACCGCAATCGAAGATCCGCCCGGCGTCCGCAACATGTCCGGTCGGCAGGTGTTTCTGGCCTATCTGCGTGACCCGGATGGCAACAAGCTGTGTGCGGTGCATGTAATGTCGTGATCGGACAGGACGCGCGTGGCCGCGGCGCGGCCCGCGCGGGCAAGGTTGCGCTCCGGCGCGCGCGTGATAACACGGAATGGTGGGCCGGGCCTGTGACCACAGGCCGCAACTTCATGCTCTGTCCACTGCGGTTCAGCCAGAATCGGTCGGCTAACCCTTTGATCTACCGGAGAACGCCGCCCCATGGATGTACTGGAGCCGCAACAATCCCCGGTGCGCACCCTTCGGCCTGTGTTCGCCTTCGCGGCGATCGTTGTCGTGGCGTTCGCGCTGTTCGTCAGCCTGTTTCCGCTCGGTGCGGGCCGCCTGCTGGTCAAGGCGCAGGACTGGGCCGCACTCAATGTCGGCTGGTACTACCTGCTGGCGATGACCCTGTACTTGGTGTTCGTGGTCGGTGTGGCGCTGTCCAAGTATGGTGGCATCAAGCTCGGCGCCGACCATGATGAGCCGGAGTTCAGTTATCTTTCCTGGGCCGGCATGCTGTTCGCCGCCGGCATCAGCATCACCCTGTTCTTCTTCTGCGTCTCCGAACCGCTGACCCACTACCTGCAGCCGCCGCAGGGCGAACCGGCGGCGGGCGAGGCCGGCGCGCGCCAGGCCATGCAGCTGCTCTTCCTGCACTGGGGCCTGCATGGCTGGGGCGTGTTCGCACTCGCAGCGATGGCGATGGCCTACTTCGCCTATCGCCACAACCTGCCGCTGGCGCTGCGCTCGGCGCTGTATCCGCTGATCGGCAAGCGCATCAACGGGCCGATCGGCTACACCGTGGACGCGCTGGGCATCGTCGCCACCGTATTCGGCATCGGCGCCGACATGGGCTTCGGCGTGCTGCACCTCAACGCGGGCCTGTCGCACCTGTTCAACATCCCGCACTCCAACCTGGTGCAGATCATCCTGGTGGTCAGCATGATGGGCGCGGCGGTGGCCGTCGCGGTTTCAGGCGTGGAGAAGGGCGTGCGCTGGATGGCCAACATCAACATGCTGCTGGCGATCGCGCTGGTGCTGTTCATGCTGTGCGCCGGCCCCACCCAGTACCTGCTGAGTACGCTGATGCAGAACCTGGGCGACTACCTGGGCAGCGTGGTCGGCAAGAGTTTCGATGTGTACGCCTATGGCGGCCGGCCGGAATGGCTGGGCGGTTGGACGGTGTTCTACTGGGCCTGGTGGATCGGCTGGGCGCCGTTCGTCGGCCTGTTCATCGCGCGCATCTCGCGTGGCCGCACCATCCGCGAATTCGTGTTCGGCGTGCTGCTGATCCCGCTGGGCTTCACCCTGGCCTGGCTGTCGATCTTCGGCAACAGCGCGCTGGACCAGGTGCTGCACCACGGCCAGCAGCAGCTGGCGCAGCTGGCGGTGGATGACCCACCGACCGTGCTGTATGCACTGCTGGATGGCTACCCGTGGAGCCGCACGGTGATCGCGGTGACCGTGCTGGTCAGCTTCATCTTCTTCGTGACGTCGGCTGATTCGGGGGCGGTGGTGTTGTCCACGCTGTCCTCGCACGGCGGCGCGCCGGAGGATGATGGTCCGCGCTGGCTGCGCGTGTTCTGGGGCACGGTGATCGCGGTGCTGACCGCCGGGCTGCTGCTGGCCGGCAGCATCGATGCACTGAAATCGGCGGTGGTATTGGCCTCGCTGCCGTTCTCGGCGGTGCTGCTGCTGATGATGTGGGGCCTGACCCGCGCCTTCAGTGACGAATCGCACCGCAAGCGCGCGCTGCAGTACCGGCCCTCGCCGCTGATCGGTGACGATCGCCACCATCAGGGCTGGCGCCAGCGCCTGAGCCAGGCCATGCACTTCCCGGTGCGCGACCAGGTCTACCGCTTCATGGATGACACGGTGAAGCCGGCGATGGAAGCGGTGGCCGAACAGCTGCGCGGGCAGGGCTGGGACGTCGCCACGCGCTTCGAGGCCGGCGACATGGAGCTGACAGTGAACCATGGCGAGCAGCAGGATTTCCTGTACCGGGTGATCCTGAGTGGCTACCTGACCCCGTCGTTCGCCGCGCAGCAGCTGCGCAACCAGCGCTACTACCGCGCGGAAGTGCATCTGTTCGAAGGCAGCCAGGACTACGACCTGGTCGGCTACAGCCGCAAGCAGATCATCAACGACATCATCAGCCAGTACGAACGGCACCTGCAGTTCCTGCACCTGAGCCGGTAATACACGACCGCCGGGCATTCCCCCGGCGGTCGGTGGATTCGATGGTAGTGCCGGCCGCTGGCCGGCAACGCGAACGGGGCGGCCCATCACCGCCGCCCCGTTGGCCCATCAGAACCGGTAGCGCGCCCCCAGCGAGACGAACTGCCCGCGCAGGTTGTACTGGCTGATGTCGAAGCCGTTGGAGCCACCGGCCGGGTCGAACGGCGGATCCTTGTCGGTCAGGTTCAGCACCGACAGCGACAGCGTGGTGTTGGGAATACCTTCGTAGGCCACGTACAGGTCCAGCTGGTGATACGGCTTGATGCGGTCGCGCAGGCCCGGGTTGCTGGTCGCCGTCGCCACACGCTGGTCATAGCCGCTCACGTACTGCAGGCTCAGCGTGCTGCTCCAGTCGCCCACCGCCCAGTTCAGCGAGGTGGTGCCGCGGGTGCGCGGCAGTGCGCCGTGGCGGTTGTTGCCGGCGCCGTCATACGGTGCCTGGCCGGCCACCAGCGGCTGCTTGAAGCTGAGCAGGTGGGTCCAGCTGCCGGCCACGGTGAAGTTGCCCCAGCCCTCGGTGCGGAAGGTGTGGTTGGCATCCAGGTCCAGCCCGGAGGTGGTCAGTTCGCCCTGGTTGGCGTACTGGTTGGTGATGAACTGGATGCGCCCCTGCGCATCACGCTGTACACGGCCGGGGAACAGCGTCGGGTTGTCGACGATGAACTGCGCGCTGTCCGGCTTGACCAGGTTGTCCTGCTCGATGCGGTACCAGTCCAGGCCGATGCTGGTATCGCCATCGGGCGACCACACCGCGCCCACGTTGAAGTTGCGCGAGCGTTCGGCCTTCAGGTCCGGGTTGCCGGTGCGGATGTTGGTCACGCCACGGCTGCCACCGGGCTGCAGCGGATCCAGCGGATCGATCACCGAGCCGTAGCTGACGGTCTGGCCCGGCGCGATCTCCGGCAGCGACGGTGCACGGAAGCCGCGCGAGAACGAGCCGCGCAGCAGCAGGCTGTCCAGCGGCTGCCAGCGCAGCGCCACCTTCGGCGAGAACGCGTTGCCGAAGTCGTCATAGTGATCGCCGCGACCGGCCACCTGCAGCTCCAGGGTGCGATGCAGCGGCACGCTCAGTTCGGCGTAGGCGGCGCTGACCTGGCGCTCGCCGTTGACCACGTTGATGGCCGGGCGCAGCTCGGTGCCCGACAGCACCTGCGCACTGGTGCGCGCGTCCAGTGATTCCTTGCGGAACTCGGCACCCCAGGCGAAGCCGACCGCACCGGCCGGCAGCTCCCACAGCGAGGTCGAGGCCTTCACGTTCAACGCGTGCAGCTTGTACCAGCCCGGTCGCTTGGTCTGCAGGCGCAGTGCATCCAGCGCGCCCGGCGTGCTGGACGGGTTGAGGAAGTTGTAACTGCCATCGCGCAGGATCTGTTCGAACGCGTAGCGGTTGACGAAGTTGTCGACGTACTCGCGCTGCGCGCTCTGCGAACTCAGCGCCGCCACTTCCCAGTCCCAGCGCTCGCCACTGCCGCGCACGCCGGCCAGTGCACGGTAGAACACCTGGGTGTTGTCCTTCAGGCGCGGGCCGATGTCGAAGAAGGTGTACTCGAACGGCAGCGGCGTGCTGCCCGGGTTGTTCGGGTGGCCGACCGGCAGCACCGCCGGCACGTCGATCAGGGTGCCGGTGGCCGGGTTGTAGGCACGCAGGCCCGGGCCCACGGTGAGCGGCGCACTGAAGATCTGGTCGGCCTTGTTGTGGCTGTACAGCACGTCGGCGAACGCTTCGACGCTGTCATTGAAGCGGTAGGTCGCACTCAACGACGCCTGCAGGCGCTCGGCGCCGGGCTGCAGGGTCTTGAACGGCTGCGCGTTGAAGGCGCAGGCCTGGCCGGGCAGGGTGCTGCCGAAGTCGCTGTACGGGCGCAGCTGGCTGCCGTCGGGGCAGTTGGCGAACGGCTGCGGCGCGCGTGGGTTGGACAGCCAGTTGCCACCGGCGGTGGACCAACCGGCCAGGCGGCCGCCGGGCTTGTCGCGGAAATCGCCGCTGCGGGTGTAGGCACGCTGGTCGGCGTCGAGGCGATCACGCTTGAGCAGGTCCAGCCCGAACAGCACGTTCCAGCCCTGCTGTTCGAGGTCACCGAAGCCAGCCAGCAGGTTGGCCTTGCGCTCGTTCAGGCCGCCTTGGGTGGCGGTACCGAAGCCGCCGCCGACTTCCACGCCCTGGAAGTTCTTTCGCAGGATGATGTTGATGACGCCGGCGATGGCATCGGAACCGTACACCGCCGAGGCGCCATCCTTCAGCACTTCGATGCGTTCCACTGCGCTGATCGGCAGCGCGTTGAGGTCGACGAAGGTGTCCTGGGTGTTGAGCGCGAAACCGAAGTTGGAGACGCGGTAGCCGTTGACCAGCACCAGCGTGTTCTTCGGAGACAGGCCACGCAGGCCGATCGAGGCCGAGCCGGCGGCGAAGCTGCCGGTGTACTGTTCGTCGAAGCTGTTGCCGGCATTGGCCGACAGGTTGCGCAGCACGTCGGTGAGGGTGGAGCGGCCGGTCTGCTCGATCTGTTCGCGGCTGACGATCTGCACCGGATTCGGCCCGGCGGTATCGCTGCGCTTGATGTTGGAGCCGGTCACCAGCACGGCGCCGAGGGTGGTGCTTTCCTTGCCGGTATCGGCGGATTCAGCGGCGCCGGCAGCGCCGGCGGTGAGGCCCAGCGCGATCGCGCCGGCAAGCAGGTTCAGGGTGGTGCGGTACATGGAAGCGACAACGCCGAACGGGGGAGGAGCCGTCAGTACCGCATGCAGGCAAGTACGCCTTCCAATGACGAAAGCGCATTCAGTTATACATCACAGGTTCTTAACGAACCGACTCGGTGGGTGCGGACCGTTGGTCCGCACTCCTCCCGGGGGTCAGATCCCTTTCCAGCGGAAAGGGATCTGACCCCGGTTGTCCTACCCTCAAGGCCGCAGCAGCACCTTGCCATTGCGGCCAGAACCGGCGCCCGCCTTCGCCGCCTGGGCGATGTCGTCCAGTGCGAAGATCTTCTCCACCGGCAGGGTCAGTTCGCCGCTGGCCGCACGCTTCAGCAGCTCGCCGACCAGCCGGCGCTTGTCCTCCACCGCCATCGCCTGGCTGACTTTGCTGCCCCAGAAGCCCTTCACCGTGGCCTCCTTGTAGATCAGGCCACCGGCGGGAATGCGCATCGGCTCGCCGCTCATCACCCCGAACGACACCAGGGTGCCGTGGTGGCCAAGCAGGTCGACCAGGTCACCGCTGGCGTCGCCGCCGATGGAATCCACCGCGGCCGCGGCCTGTGCTTCGCCAGTCGCTTCACGCACGCGATCCTTCCAACCCTCCACCGAGGTGTCGAACACATGATCGATACCCAGCGCCTGCAACTGCGCGACGGCATCGGCATTGCGCACCAGGTTGGCCACATGCACGCCACGCGCCCGCGCCAGCATCGCCAGCGACTTGCCCACCGCGCCATTGGCGGTGTTCTGCACGATCCACTGGCCTGCTTCGACGTGCAGGAATTCCAGCAGCATCAGCGCGCTCAGCGGCATGGCGATCAGCTGCGCGGCCATTTCGTCGGGGATCGCCTCGGGCATCGGAATCACCATGCGTGCCGGTGCAATGAACGCTTCGGCCCAGGTGCCATGCACCGAGGCGGCGGCCACCCGCTGGCCGATCTGCAGGCCGTCGACGCCTTCGCCGAGTGCATCGACCACGCCCAATGCTTCACTGCCACCGATCGCCGGCAGTGTCGGCTTGTAGCCGTAGAGGCCGCGCACGGTCAGCAGGTCGTGATTGTGGATCGAGGCCAGCACGGTGCGGATGCGCACCTCGCCGGGGCCGGGCTCGGGGAGGGTGGCATCGGCAATGGCGAGGACGTCGGCCGGGTTGCCGAAGGAATGGTACTGGGCAGCGCGCATGGGCGGTGTTCCGCGGAAAGTTGATGTTGTACCGAACTGGGGACGCAGGCGCTGTCGACAAGGCGCCGCAGGTGCAACACGGCATCCTGCGACTGATCGTCGCGGCATGTCGTGATTGCCGCATCTTGTGTTGACGGTTCCGATTATCCCCACTATGTTGTGGTCGTCACTCCCGGTCAGCCGCCGCCGCCGGACACGCAGCAAACGTCCCGCGGCCCGCCCCTGAAGGCTTGCCGTGTCGACGCGGCCGCCATCGTGCGGACCCAGATCGCCCCCACGGCCCGGATACCGGCCGCAGGCGCAGGCTGTTGCCGACGATCTGGTGTTCCCGCGCTTTGGCATCCCACCCCGACCGCCCCGTGCGCCGGTATCGCGTGCAGGGCCGCCATGGCATCGACCGCCAACGCGCGTGCGAGCCTGGAGCTTCACCACCATGACCGACAGTACCTTCCGCGTGGCCGATCTGGCCGGCGCTGGCGACGCCTTGCGCGCCGGTGGCGAGCGCGTGCCGACCTGGATCACCAAGGAGGCCGGCAACCGCCGCCTGCCATTCGACGCCGAGCGCCTGCAGCGCAGCATCGATGCGGTGCACGCCGAGTTCCCGCAGCTGGATGTGAGCGACTACCGCCGCGTGGTGCAGGCAATGGTCGAGCGCAAGCCCAGCATCAGCGCCGATGACCTTGTCGATCTGCTGATCCGTGAGGCCGAATCGCGGGTGGACCTGGTTGCACCCGAGTGGGAACAGTTTGCCGCGCGCATCTACCTGCGCCGCCTGTACAAGCGCGCCAGCCGCAACCGCTTCTACGACGTCGGCCTGAAGTACGGTTCGTATGTGGGCCTGCAGGAAAGCCTGGTTGACCGCGGCATCTACAGCAACGACATCCTGCGCTGCTATTCGAAGGAAGAGCTGCAGCAGGCCGGCGAGATGATCGACCCGGAGCGCGACCGCCTGTTCGCCTACAACGGCCTGTACCTGCTGGCCACGCGCTATCTGGCCAGCGACCGCAGCCGCGAGGTCTACGAACTGCCGCAGGAGCGCTGGCTGACCATCGCGCTGTACCTCATGCAGGAAGAAAAGCCGCGCGAGCGGCGCATGCAGCTGGTCGGCGAGGCGTACTGGGCGCTGTCCAACCTGTACATGACCGTCGCCACACCGACCCTGGCCAATGCCGGCAAGGTGGGTGGGCAGCTGTCCAGCTGCTTCATCGACACGGTGGACGACAGCCTGCAGGGCATCTATGACTCCAACACCGATATCGCCCGCGTGTCCAAGCACGGTGGCGGCGTCGGCGCCTACCTGGGCTATGTGCGCAGCAGCGGCGCGCCGATCCGGGGCGTGGCCAATTCCTCCGGTGGCGTGGTGCCGTGGATCAAGCAGCTCAACAACACCGCGGTGTCGGTCGACCAGCTCGGCCAGCGCAAGGGTGCGGTGGCGGTGTACCTGGACATCTGGCACCGCGACATCGAAGCCTTCATGGACCTGCGCCTGAACAATGGCGACCAGCGCCTGCGCGCGCACGATGTGTTCACCTCGGTATGCGTGCCCGACCTGTTCATGGAAGCGGTCGAGCGTCGCGCCGACTGGTACCTGTTCGACCCGCACGAGGTGAAGCAGGCCAAGGGCTGGTACCTGCAGGACTTCTACGATGAGACGCGCGGTTCGGGCAGCTTCCGCGACCGCTACGCCGAACTGGTGGCCGACGAGCGCATCAGCCGACGCACGGTGAAGGCCATCGATCTGTTCAAGCGGATCATGCTCAGCCAGCTGGAGACCGGCAATCCGTTCCTGTTCTACCGCGACGAGGTCAATCGCCGGAACCCGAACAAGCACGCGGGCATGATCTATTCCAGCAACCTGTGCACCGAGATCCTGCAGAACATGAGCCCGACGCGGATGATCCAGGAGATCGTCAGCGGCGACCAGATCGTCACCACACGCCGCGCCGGTGACTTCGTGGTCTGCAACCTGTCCTCGATCAACCTCGGCCGCGCGATCAGCGCGCCGGATGACCTGCTGGCCACCGATGTGCTGGAGCGCCTGATCCCGATCCAGGTGCGCATGCTCGACAACGTGATCGACCTCAACGCGTTGCCGGTGCCGCAGGCCACCATCACCAACCGCAAGTACCGCGCTATCGGCCTGGGCACGTTCGGTTGGCACCACCTGCTGGCGCAGCAGGCGATCCAGTGGGAATCACCGGATGCCGAAGAATTGGCCGACCGTCTCTACGAACGCATCAACTTCCTGACCATCCAGGCCAGCGCGCAGCTGGCGAAGGAGAAGGGCAGCTACCCGATGTTCGCGGGTAGTGACTGGCACAACGGGCGTTACTTCCGTGACCGCGACTACAGCGGCGCCGCATGGGACAGCCTGGCCCACGAGGTCGCCACGCACGGCCTGCGCAACGGCTGGCTGCTGGCCGTGGCACCGAACATGAGCACCGCGCAGATTGCCGGTTCCACCGCCTCCATCGACCCGATCTACAGCGCGTTCTACTACGAGGAAAAGAAGGACTTCCGGCGGCCGGTGGCAGCGCCGGGCCTGTCGCTGGAAACCTGGCCGTACTACGAGAAGGGTGCCTACAAGGTCGACCAGTTCGCCAGCGTGCGCCAGAACGCCCGCCGCCAGCGCCATGTCGACCAGTCGATCAGCTTCAACCTGTACGTGCCCAGCACCATCCGCGCGAGCACGCTGCTGGAACTGCACCTGAGCGCCTGGCGCGAAGGCCTGAAGACCACGTACTACGTGCGCTCCAACGACATCGACATCAGCGAATGCGAATGGTGCTCCAGCTGATCGCTGCGCCCCCTGTAGAGCCGAGCCCGCGCTCGGCTCAGACGCGAAGAGCAGCCGAGCATGGGCTCGGCGCTACATCCGCAATGCACGTAATACGAAGGTAGACGACCATGGCAACCCCCCTCGACCGCATCAAGATCCTCGAACCGCGCCATCCCAACCGCAGCACCGGCATCATCAACGGCCGCACCAGTGGCATCCTCAACTGGAACGACATCCCGTACCCGTCGTTCTATCGGGCCTACAAGGAGCTGTCGACCAACTTCTGGATTCCCGACGAGGTCGACATGAAGCTGGACGCCCGCCAGTACGGCGAGCTCAACGCGCGCGAAAAGAACGCGTACGACTCGATCATCGGCCTGCTGGCCACGCTCGATTCACCGCAGACGCGCTTCATCTATAACGTGGCCGAGTACATCACCGACCCGGCGGCGCATGCCAACGCGGCGATCATCGGCCAGCAGGAAGTGATCCACAACGAGAGCTACAGCTACGTGCTGGCCTCGATCACCGACCTGCCGAACCAGAACCGCATCTTCGAGATCGCCCGCACCCACCCGACCATCATCAAGCGCAACGCACCGATCATGGGCGCGTATGGCGATTTCATGCGCGAGAAGACCGCCGAGACCCTGCTGAAGTCGCTGATCCAGTCCTCGATCCTGGAGGGCATCAACTTCTATTCCGGGTTTGCGTACTTCTACAACATGGTGCGGCAGAACCGCATGACCGGCACCGGCAAGATCATCAGCTTCATCAACCGCGACGAGCTGGCCCATACCAAGTTCATCAGCGAGCTGATCCGCGCCATCATCGGCGAGAACCCGGAGCTGCAGACCAACGAGCTGACCGCCTATGTGCACCAGGCGTTCGAGCACGCCATCGAACTGGAGACCCAGTGGTCGTCGGAGGTGCTGGACGGTATCGATGGCATCGACGTGGACGAGATGGTGCGCTACGTGAAGTACCGCGCCAACAAGATGGCCGGCATGCTCGGCATCGAGCGCCTGTACAGCGACACCACCGACAACGTGATGCCGTGGATCAAGGCCTACGCCGACAACTTCACCGAGACCAAGACCGACTTCTTCGAGATGCGCAATGCAAGTTACAAGAAGACCAACGTCGACAACGGCTTCGACGACCTCTGAGCCCGGCGCTGCGCTGCGCATCCTGCTGGTGGTGGCCTCGCTGAGCGGCAATACCCGCGAGCTTGGTCGGCAGATTGCCGAGCGTTGCCGCGCTGCGGGTCATGCCGTGCATTGGCAGGAGGCCGACGATCTGCGCCAGGCGCCTCCCCTGGCGGCCGACGAGGCCGACCTGGTGCTGCTGGGCTGCTGGACCGACAACGCCGGCCGCACGCCAGCGGAGATGAAGGCGTGGGTGGCCAGCATTGCCGAGCGCGGCGAGCGGCCACGGCAGCTGGCGGTGTTCGGCACCGGCGAAACGCAGTGGGGGCAGGAGTACTACTGCGGTGCCGTGCACCGGCTGATCCGCTATTTCCGCAGCGACTACCCGCCGCTGGAGATCGAACAGATGCCGCATGGCGAGCGCCATGCCGGGGCCATCGAGGCCTGGACTGACGAGGTCCTGGCCCATTACTGGAGCACCACCGATGCAGATCATCGACGCCACCACGCCTGAGCAGTTCCAGCAGCTGCTGGCCGAACACCCGCGCGTACTGGTGGACTTCCACAAGGACCAGTGCCCGGGGTGCCGGATGCTGGAGATGTCGCTGCACCGGGTGGCCAACAGTGTCGCGGGGCAGGGCACCACGCTGCTGCGCGTGCAGCTGGAGGTGCTGGGCGAGGCGTTCTTCAGGGAACTGGGGCTGCGGCAGACGCCGACGCTCTCGCTGTTCCGTGACGGGGACGAACGTACCCGCCTGGCAGGGTTCCAGTCGCCGCAGCAGATCGAGGCCGCGATTGCGTTGCATCTGTAGCATGGAGATGGCGGGGTCGGAACCCCTTGCCTGCGGCAGGGAGTCCGACCCCAGGGATGCGGTTTACGCCCCGGCGAAGGTGTCCACCAGCAGCTTCACGTTCAACACCACGATCACCAGCGCGATCACCCAGGCGATCGCGCCCAGCCAGCGCGGTGCGACCAGCGCGCCCATCGTCACCTTGTCGGTCACGATCCGTACCAGCGGGATGATCGCGAACGGCAACTGCATCGACAGCACCACCTGGCTCAGCACCAGCAGCTTCACCGCGCCCTGGTCGCCGAACAGCAGGATCACCACCACCACCGGGATGATGGCCAGCGCACGCGTGATCAGCCGACGCAGCCACGGCGGCATTCGCAGGTGCAGGAAGCCTTCCATCACGATCTGGCCGGCCAGCGTGGCGGTCACCGTCGAATTCAGGCCCGAGGCCAGCAGGGCCACCGCGAACAACGTCGCCGCCGCGCCCACACCCAGCATCGGTGCCAGCAGCTGGTGCGCCTGCTCGATGTCTTCCACATCAAATCGGCCATTGGCATGGAACACCGCCGCCGCCAGGATCAGGATGCTGGCGTTGATGAACAGCGCCAGGGTCAGCGCGAGGGTGCTGTCGGTCACCGCCCAGCGCAGCGCACTGCGGCGGCCTTCATCGGTACGTGGGTAGGCGCGGGTCTGCACGATGGACGAATGCAGGTACAGGTTGTGCGGCATCACCGTGGCACCAATGATGCCGATCGCGATGTACAGCGCGTGCGGATCGGTCACCACCTGCGCGCGCGGAATGAAGCCGCCGAGCACCGCCATCACCGGCGGCGCCGCCATCGCGATCTGCACCACGAAGCAGCCGAAGATCACCATCAGCAGCGCGATCACGAACGCTTCCAGCGCACGGAAGCCGCGGTTCATCAGCAGCAGCACCAGCAGCGTGTCCAGCGCGGTGATCACCGCACCCCACAGCAGTGGCAGATCGAACAGCAGTTTCAGTGCGATGGCGGTGCCGATCACCTCGGCCAGGTCGCAGGCGATGATCGCCGCCTCGCACAGCGCCCACAACGCCAGGTTCACCGGCTTGGGGTAACGCGCGCGGCAGGCCTGCGCCAGGTCCATGCCGGTGGCGATGCCGAGCCGCGCCGACAGCGCCTGCAGGATCACCGCCATCAGGTTGGAGATGAGGATGACCGACAGCAGCAGGTAGCCGAAGCGCGAACCGCCGGCGAGGTCAGTGGCCCAGTTGCCAGGGTCCATGTAGCCGACCGAGATCATGTAGCCCGGGCCGAGGAAGGCCAGCAGGCGGAACCACCAATGGCCCTTGTCGGGCACCGCGACCGAGGCGTTGAGCGCACCCAGGCTGGCCGGAGTGGAGGCCGAAGGGTCGCTGGGCGCCAGGGTATTCATGGGTCCGAATATAGCTCCTGCTATAGTCATTAGCAATGGGAAACAATCGTCTTTGTCGTGTGACTGGTCCAGAATTCAGGTTCAACACCGGATTGCACCGGAAGGACAGGCGCAGGCGTGGGCAAGACCGACGATTCGACATCGCTGAAAAGCACCCCCTTGATCGAGGCCGAGCGCCAGGTCGAGAGCTTCCGGCAAGTGCGCGAGGCGCACCGGATGGAACTGGTGGAGGACTATGTCGAGCTGATTTCGGACCTGCTGGCCGACGGCGGCGAGGCCCGCCAGGTCGACATTGCCACCCGACTGGGCGTGGCCCAGCCCACCGTGGCGAAGATGCTGCGGCGCCTGGCCCGTGATGGCTGGGTGGTACAGCGGCCGTACCGTGGCGTGTTCCTGACCCCGGAAGGCGAAGCGCTGGCCCACGCCAGCCGCCAGCGCCACCAGACCGTGGAGCGTTTCCTGCTGGCGCTGGGCGTGGACGCGGATACCGCGCGGCGCGATGCCGAGGGCATCGAGCACCATGTGAGCGAGCAGACGCTGGCATTGTTCGAAGCCTTCGTGCGCAAGGCCGAGGGCGAGGCGCCGTAACGGTAGCGCCGGGCCATGGCCTCCGGCCGTTCGCGCGATCCCGGTTTTTGTAGAGCCGAGCCATGCTCGGCTGCCGTTCGCACGGTGATCGAATGCGTCGAGCGTGGCTCGACTCTACAGATCGGGCGGGCAGCGCGCCTGCTGCTGCGCACACGCCCGTTTCATCCATTCCTTCAACACCGGCTGCAGGCCTTCATAGCGCCGGCCTTGCCAGCCGTTGGCCAGCACCGTGCCGTCGGCATCGATCAGTACCAGGTTCGGCGGTGCCAGCCCGGCCAATGCCTGCAGCGCCGGCATGCGCGCGGCGCGGCGCGGGTCCAGCACCGGCCACGGCATGTCCTGCGCGTGCATGTAGCGGCGCAGCGCGCTCTCGCTCTCATCCAGGCTGACGTACACCACTTCGGTATCGGCGCCGGCTTTGCGCAATGCGTCGCGCACGCTGCGCAGCGTGGGGACGAACGCATGGCACGGTGCGCACCAGTCGGCACCGAAGTACAGCGCGACCAGCTTCGGCGGCGGCGACCACTGCATCGGCCGCAGCGAGCGCTGCTCCGGCCGCATCAACGAGGCCGAGACCTGCGCGTGCAGGTCCGCAGCCACCGTCGGTGCGGCCGGCAGCACGGCACAGGCCAGCACCAACGCTCGCAGCGCTTCAGAACGCATAGCGCAGGTTGACGTACCACGAGCGCGCGAAGCGCGGCCCGTAGACATAGTCGCTGTCACGCAGTGCGCCCACTTCCAGATCCTTCTGGCGCTGATCGAACACGTTCTTGACACCCGCGGCCACCGACACTTCCTGCTGCGCCTGTGCGCCCAGATGGCGGTGCCAACGCGCCCCGAGATCGGTGACCAGGAACGAACGCGTGCGGTGCAGTTCGCCCAACCGGTTGTTCAGCACCGACATCGGCCCGGTATGGCGCAGCGCGACGAAGGTCTCCCACGGTTCGGCCGGCATCCAGCTGAGCTGGGCCAGGCCGGTCCAGCGCGGAGTCTTCAGGTAGTCGCGGCTTTCGATCACGGTGTCGCCACCGTCGCCGCTGTCGTCGAAGATGCGCTGCGGCTCGCGGAAGCGCGAGCGGTACCACGAGGCGCCGGCGGTCAGGCGCCACTGCGGCGACGGCTGCCAGCCGAGGTTGGTTTCCGCACCCAGCACGTCCGAGCCGGAGGCGTTGTAACGCAGCTGGCTCAGCTGGCCGTCATCGCCGCGCTGGATCTCGCCCAGCGCGAAGGTATCGCGGATGCGTGCATAGGAGGCGGTAGCATCCCAGCTCCACACCGGATTGGCCGGGTCCGAGCGCCAGTCGAAGCCGAACAGGGTGGTCAACGCGCGCTCTTCCTTCAGGCCATCGGTATTGCGCACGCGTACCTGTTCGCCACCGAGCGTATCGACGTGCACATCCTCAACGAAGATCTCCGGAGCACGGAAGCCGGTGGCAATGCCCGCCCGCCATTTCAGGTTTGGCGTGGCCTGCCAGGCCAGCGCGATGCGCGGCGAGAACACCGCGCTGTCCAGTTCCGAGCTCTTGTCCACGCGTGCACCCAGCACCAGGTCGACGTTGTCGCGCAGGCTCCATTCGTCCTGGATGAACGCGCCCAGGTTGTGGAAGGTCGCATCCTCCAGCACCGCAAGACGCTGCCCGTCACCGGTGCGGTTGTCGTCGCGCAGCGCCTCGTGCTTGTACTGCACGCCGAAGGCCAGCGCATGCGCGCCCAGCCGCCAGTTCAACTGGCTGTCGATGTAGTGCAGCGGGTTGTGGGTGCGGCCGTACTGGCGCCACGAACGCGAGGCCGCGCTGCCGGCCACGTTGCGGTCCAGCTGCGACGGGTCATAGCCGGGTGCGGACGGATCGGTGACTACGTCGCCGAGACCGCCGTAGAAGCTGTCGCGGTCGATGTCGGCGAAGGCGTAGGCCAGGCGGAAATCGACGTCGGCAGTGATCTCCTGGTCCCACGACACACTGCCGCGCCGGTATTTCGTATCCAGCGATTCGGCGATGTTGGCCAGGTATCCGGGCTGGTCCAGGCGGTTGCCGCCGCGGCGGGTTTCATCGGTCACCTGCAGGTCCAGGCGCAGCCGCGTGCCCGGCGTGGGCGCGTACCAGGCCTGCAGCCCGCCGACCTTGAGGTTCTTGCGGGTGATCTCGGTGTAGCCGTCACCGTTGTAGTCGATGCCGTTGTTCCAGTTGCGCTGGGCAATCATTGACAGGCCGGCGTCTGCGTCCCTGGCCACCAGGTCCAGCCGCAGGTCGGCGTTCTTCTGCGGCGTACCTTTCAGGACATCCACGCCGGCCTGCACATGGCCACCACTGCGCGCCGGCAGCGGCGGAATCAGGTTGATCACACCGGCAACCGCACCCGGGCCGTACAGCGCCGAGCCACCGCCCTTGACCACTTCGATGCGGTCGACGAACCCGGCCGGGATCTGTTCCAGGCCGTACACGCTGCCCAGCGTGGACAGCAGCGGGATGCCATCGAACAGCAGCTGGTTGTAGGCACCGGGCAGGCCCAGCAGCTGCACTTCGCTGGTGTTGCAGTTCTGGCAGTTGCTCTCCACGCGCAGGCCGTTGATCAGCTCGGCGGCGCGCGAGAAGTCGGTGGCCGCGCGCAGCGCGATGTCTTCCTTGCGCAGCACCTCGGTGCGGATCGGCACGTCCGACAGCAGGCGTTCGCTGCGCGTGGCGGTGCTCACCTTGACCTGCACACGGTCCAGTTCGGTCGGTTTCGGAGTGGCGGCCAGTGCGGGCAGCGGCAGGGTCAGGGCAATGGCGGCGGCCAGGGGCAGCCGATGGAAGAGGGGCGTGGCAACGGGCATGAGGGCGTCGTCCTTGGGGAAAGAAAGGCGGCGAGGGCGACCTGGCTGACGCATATGAAAGCAGTGGCTTATCAATATAGCAAGTGCTATATAAGGAAGCCGCAGTCATTCCGAGCGGAACGCCGACCGAGCCAGATCATGGCTGTGTTATAACATTACATTTGGCAGCCGCAACCCTGCCTGTGGTCATGCACGGAGGTTGGTGTTGCTGTGTGGTTGGGGTCAGAGCCCTTTCCGTTGGAAAGGGATCCGACCCCGGGGGCGATCGTCAGCCGCGGCGGAACGCGGCGGGCGTACGGGCGCCGACGATGATCATGCGGATCATCGTGGAGATCTCTTCGATCAGCTCCGGGTCCTTCTCCGGCGGCAGGTCCATGGCGGTGGCACCCATCGCGAACACCAGCCGGGTGATGGCCTTGGCCACCAGTTCCGGGGCATGCAGCACGGCGCCGTCCAGCGCGGCCAGACGCACCAGGTCGTGCTGCAGCTCTTCCTCGAAATAGTGCAGCTCACGTTCGACCGCGTGCTTGAAGTCGTCCGAACCCACCGCGCCTTCGCGCAGCAGTACGTGCAGCAGCTTGTCGTCGGCGCGCAGCTGTTCCATGAAGGTCTCCACCGAAACCCGCACCACGCTGGTGGCGGTGGAGGTGGCACGCTGGCGGGCCTCGCCGATGATGGTCCGCAGCGAACGGCCGGCGGCGTCGATCAGCGCCACGGCCAGTTCGTCCATGTCGCGGAACTGCCGGTAGAAGCTGTTCGGCGCGATGCCGGCCTCACGTGCCACTTCGCGCAGGCTGAGCGTGGACAGGCTGCGGTGCGGCCCGATCAGTTTCAGGGCGGCGGCCAGCAGGTCCTCGCGGCTCACCGTACGGCGGGCCGGGCTGTTGGCATCTTCAGGCGTCGACAAGGCGGTGGCGGCGGCCATGGGGGTTCCGGTGGGGCGAGGCTGAATCATACCCAATCCGGTTCAATATACACATGTATACACAGGTGTATGTGCGCCCGTATAGTTCGCCCATGAGCGCTGTCGTCCGTCCGTCCCTGTTCTCTCCGTACCGCTGGGTCTCGCCGTCGCTGTTCGATTTCTGGGCAGGCCAGCTCAATCCCCTGTGGACCCTGCGCGAGCCGGTGGCCCGCCTGGTCCGGCGAGAGCCGGCCGGCGAGGGCGCGGCGACCCTGGTCCTGCGCACCAACCGGCACTGGGCCGGCATGCGCGCCGGCCAGCACGTCACCCTGGGCGTGGAGATTGAAGGGCGCCTGTGGCAGCGCAGCTACAGCCCCACCGCACTGGGTCGGCGCGAGCTGGCGATCACCGTCAAGGCGATCGACGGCGGCCTCGTCAGCCAGCACCTGGTCAACCGCGCGCAGCCGGGCGAACTGTTCCGCCTCGATGCCGCCTTCGGCGAGTTCCACATGCCGGCTGCGGCGCCGGTGTTGCTGCTGGCTGCCGGCAGTGGCATCACGCCGATGCGCAGCCTGTTGCGCGACGCCTGCCAGCGCCCGCTGGCAGCGCCGGTGGACCTGTTCTACTGGGAACGCAGCGCCGCCCACCTGCAGTTCCGTGATGAGCTGCAGGCGTTGGCCGCCAGCCAGCCGAACCTGCGTGTGCATCTGCTGACCACCCGCGAAGGGGATGTGCCCGCCGCACGGATCGATGCCCACGACCTGCAGGTGGCGGGCGATGACACCCCGTTGGCGCAGCGCCATGTGCTGGCCTGCGGCCCGGACGGCTTCGTTGCCGCCGCCCGCGAACGCCTGGCGCACCAGGTCGCCGGTTTCCAGGCGGAAGCGTTCACTCCTCCCGCACCGCTGCGTGACGCCAGCAGTGAAGGGGAGGTCGTGCTGACGCTGGCGCGCAGTGGCCGCCAGCTGAGCGTGCCGCGTGGCAGCTCGCTGCTGGAAAGCCTGGAAGCCCATGGCATCAAGCCCAGGCATGGCTGCCGCATGGGCATCTGCAACACCTGCAGCTGTGACCGCGTCAGTGGCGCCACCCGCCACCTGCGCACCGGCGACCTGCAGTCCGAATCGGCGCAGCCGGTACGGATCTGCGTGAGCGCACCGACCACCGACCTGACCCTGGATCTCTGAGGACGCCTGCCATGACCCGCGCTACCGACCGTGCCCTGAGTACTGCCGAGATGCATGCCTTCGGTGAGGAACTCGACGCGATCCGCGACCGTGTGATCGGCAGCCTCGGCGCCTCCGATACCCGCTACATCCGCCGCGTGGCCGCCGCCGTGCGCTGGTTTGGCGTGGGGGGCCGTGGCCTGCTGTTCCTGGCGGCGTTCTCGCCACTGTTCTGGATGCCGCTGCTGTGGCCGGCCGCGATCACCGGCACGCTGCTGCTGGCGCTGTCTAAGATCCTGGAGAACATGGAGCTGGGCCACAACGTCATGCACGGCCAGTTCGACTGGACCGGCGACCCCAAGCTCAACGGCAATACCTATGAGTGGGACATCGTTGCCACTGCCGACAACTGGCGCAAGACCCACAATTTCCGCCACCACACCTATACCAACGTACGTGGCATGGACGATGACATCGGTTATGGCCTGCTGCGCATCTTCCCGGAGCAGCGCTGGAAGCCGTTCTACCTGCTGCAGCCGATCATCGCGCCGATCTTCGCGCTGCTGTTCCAGTGGGGCGTGGCCGCGCAGGACCTGCGCCTGGGCCGCTGGCTGAAGGGCCGCATCAGCGGCCGTGCGATGTGGATGCAGACCCGCCCGGTGGCGCGGAAAATGGCCCGCCAGGTGCTGAAGGACTACGTGTTCTTCCCGCTGCTGGCCGGCCCGTTCTTCCTCACCGTGATGCTGGGCAACATGGTGGCCAACGGACTGCGCAACATCTGGACCTACGTGATCATCTTCTGCGGCCACTTCACCGCCGAATCGGAAACCTTCCCGAAGGAATGCCTGCGCAATGAATCGCGCGGCCACTGGTACCTGCGCCAGCTGCGCGGTTCATCCAACATCAGCGGCGGCTTCCTGATCAACGTGCTGTCGGGCAACCTCAGCCACCAGATCGAGCATCACTTCTATCCGGACCTGCCGGCCAACCGCTATGCGGCCATTGCCAAGGAAGTGAAGGACATCTGCCGTCGCTACGGCCAGCACTACAACAACGGCTCGCTGCCGCGCCAGTTCGGCCAGGTGGTCTGGCGCATCCTGCGCCACGCGTTCCCGAGCAAGCCGCGCCGCCTGCCGATGTCGGACATCATGTCCGCACCGGCATCGGCCAACGCGGGCTGATCAACTCAGCCCGCCTTCGCCGGCTCCGCCTGCTCGCGGTCCAGGCGGCGCAGGAACACCTGCAATTCCCTGCGTGCCTGCTGGTCGCCCTTGCTGCCGGCCACGCTCAATCCGCGCTGCCAGGCTTCGCGCGCCGCCTGCGGCTGGCCACTGGCCAGCCAGGCCTTGCCCAGCAGCTTCCACGCCGCCGAGTACTGCGGATCAAGCACCACGCAACGGCCCAGATGGGTGGCCGCGCGCACCGGGTTGCCGGCATCCAGCCAGCCCTTGCCCAGGCCGAAGCGCAGCAGCGCGCCGTCCCTGCCGGCGGCGAGCATGCATTCCAGAGCTTCGATGTTCATCCGCGCACCTCCACCAGCAGTTCGGCCGGGCCGGGCTGGAAGCGGCCGCGATGGAACAGCAGCGGCGCGCCGCCGTTCTCGTGCACGTCGATGATGCGGCCGGCCAGCAGCAGGTGATCGCCCACCGGCCACTGTGCGTGGCGGGTACAGGTGAGATGGGCGACCGCACCGGCGATGCGGGGTGGGGCGTCCTCGTCGTCATCCAGCAATGCCAGGCCGTCGAAGCGATTGCGGACCTGCGGATCGGCGAAGCGCCGGGCCAGCGCTTCCTGGTCGGCCGCCAGCACGCTGATTGCAAAGCGGGTGGCGCGCTGGAAGGTGGACAGGCTCTGCGCGTGCAACGCCAGGTTCCACAGCACCAGCGGTGGCTGCAGCGAGACCGGTACGAACGAGTTGATGGTCAGGCCGACCGGCTTGCCCTGTGCATCGCGCGCGCAGACGATGGCCACGCCGGTCGGGAAATGGCCGAGCAGCCGCCGCAGGGCACGCGGCGGCATCTCGACCGACGGCACCGGCGCCGGTGCGGGGAAGACCCCCGCCCACGGCCCGGCGTACGGCACTGTCTCGCCGCTCATGAGGCCCGGGCCTGGCGGTAGCGCCGGCCGACCTCGGCCCAGTTGATGATGTTGAAGAACGCACCGATGTAGTCCGGGCGACGGTTCTGGTAGTGCAGGTAGTAGGCGTGTTCCCAGACGTCCAGCGCGAGGATCGGGGTATTGCCTGACAGGCCGACGGTTGCACCCATCAGCGGGCTGTCCTGGTTGGCGCTGCTTTCGACCTGCAGGCGGCCGTCGCGATCACTGGTCAGCCAGGCCCAGCCGCTGCCGAAACGGGTCTGCGCGGCCTTGCTGAAGGCGTCCTTGAAGGCATCGAAGCCGCCCAGGTCACGGTCGATGGCGGTGGCCAGTTCCTCATCGGGTGCACCACCGTCGGCGCTGAGCACGGTCCAGAACAGGCTGTGGTTGGCGTGGCCACCGCCGTTGTTGCGGACCGCGCCACGCTGCGCCTCGGGCACGGCACCGAGGTTGGCGATCAGCGCCTCGACCGGCTGCTCGGCAATGCCGGCCTGCTCGACGGCGGCATTGAGGTTGTTGACGTAGGCCTGGTGGTGCTTGCTGTGATGGATCTCCATCGTGCGCGCATCGAAGTGCGGCTCAAGGGCGTCGTAGGCGTAGGGGAGCGGGGGAAGCGAGTACGACATCGAAGCAATCTCCGTGGGGAAGGCCAGAGGGCTGGCCGTGGGAAGATTGTTATCGCACCTCAACATTGGTTGAGGTCAAGGGGCGGGATTGAAATGTGTGCGCGTTCGTCGCCTTGATTCTTCCTGGCAGGCAGGGGCTGATGGGTCAGCGCAGGACACGCCGTGAACCCATCCATGGGGCTCGATGGCGCCATCCGTGGCGCCAACGGTCCTGCGCTGACCCATCAGCCCCTGCAGGACAGCTCCCTGCGCTGGCGCGGAGACGGAGTCAAAGGCAGGAGCAGGAGCGGCATGGTAGTGCCGGGCGCGGGGCGGCCCACACCCCAGGGGGGGGGTGGGGGCCCCCGCCCGCCCCACCCACAACCCCCAGTAGAAAACAACCCGCCCCCGGGTGGGGGGGCCCCCCCCC
>NZ_JCACKF010000016.1:95645-134550 GCF_059505245.1 Stenotrophomonas sp. | reverse complement strand
GACCTGGATCCACACGGTCGCCCACGCCGGGCTCTCGGCCCCCAAGGTGCCAGATTGGCAAGAGATAAGATCCACGCCGTGTGTGGATGCGGCGCCAGCCAGGGTTGGTCGCTCCTCACGGCAGGTCCGGAAGCGGACTTTCCTGACCCATCACGCAAAAGCAGGCAAAAAAAACGGCGCCCTGCGGGCGCCGTCTTGACCGGGATGGAACTGCAGGCCCGGATCAGGCGGCCCGCGAGACCTCGTGCGGTTCCTGCTGGCGGAACACCGATACCGCCTCGGTAAGCGTACCCGCCTGCAATTGCAGCTCGCGTGCGGCCGCGGTGGCTTCCTCCACAAGCGCGGCATTCTGCTGCGTCGCCTGGTCCATCTGCGCCACGGTCTGGTTGATCTGCTCGATGCCGACCGACTGCTCCTGCGAGGCCGCCGAGATCTCGTGCATCAGGTGGCTGACATTCTCAACGCCCCCGACAATGCCCTGCATCCGCTGGCCCGCATCGGCCACCAGCTGGGCGCCTTCGCCCACCTGGCGACCTGCCTCATCGATCAGCTTCTTGATTTCTTGAGCCGCAGCGGCGGAGCGCTGCGCCAGCACGCGCACCTCGCTGGCCACCACCGCGAAGCCACGGCCCTGCTCGCCGGCACGGGCGGCCTCCACTGCCGCGTTGAGCGCGAGGATATTGGTCTGGAAGGCGATGCCATCGATCACGCCAGTGATGTCGCCGATCCGCTTCGAGGCTCCCTCGATCGCCTGCATGGTGTCGACGACCCGCTGCATGGCGACGTTGCCGTCGCTGGCGGCGCTCTGGGTGGTGATCGCCAGCTGGCTCGCCTCGCGCGCATGGGCAGCGTTCTGGCGCACGGTGGCAGTCAGCTCTTCCATCGAAGCGGCGGTTTCCTGCAGGTGCGCTGCCTGGCGCTCGCTGCGCTCGGACAGCGCGCCATTGCCCGCAGCGATTTCGCTGGCAGCGGTGCTGATCGAGGACGCGCACTGCTGGATACGGCCCACCATGCGCGCCAGCTGGCCGGCGGTGGCGTTGGCATCGCGCTGGATCGCGGCAAAGGCGCCGTGATACTCGCCATGCATGCGTCGATCGAGATCGCCGCTGGCCAGCGCCGAGAGCATCTGCCGCACCTCGTCAACCGTACTGCCCAACGTATCCAGCAGCTGGTTGATGCCACCGGTGAGGCCATCGAGGAAGCTGGCACCTTCGGTTGCCTGCAGGCGCTGGTCGAGGTCGCCGGCGGCGGCGGCCGCGACGATGCCGGCGACGGCGTTCTCCAAGGCGAGCTCATGGGTACGGTCATGCCACTCCACGGCAAAGCCCAGGCGCACGCCCTGTGCGTCGAAGACCGGAGTAACCACCTGTGCGAAGTGCACCGGGCCGATCTGTACCTTGCCGTTGTGGCTGACCTGCAGGCCATTGAGGATGGCGCGGATCCGGTCCGGGTTGGCGTGGAAGCGATGAATGCTGCTACCGACCAGGCGCTCGGCATCGAAATCGGGGAAGGCCTGGCGCAACGTTGCCTGCTGGTTGCGCAGCAGGGCCACCACCGAGCGGTTCACGTAGCGGATCACGTGATCGTTGTCGGCAATCATCATCGCGGTGCGCGAGGCATCGAGGGCCTGGCGGATCTGCGCGTTCTCGGCGTGTGCCTCCGCTTCGCGTCCACGCTGGGCCTGCACATGGCGTGCGGTGTCGGCCAGCGCATGGGCCAGCGAACCCGGTGCGTAGGCGGTGGTGTCAGCATGTGCACCAAGATCGGCGCCGGTGGCGATGTCGCGCGCCAGCGCGGCCAGCCGGCGGGGACCGTGGCCGAGTGCTTCGGTCTGCTGGCGGAGCCGCAGTGCGACCTGGCCAAGGAACAGGGTCAGGCCGGCCAGCATCGCGGCCTGCAGCAGCGCCGGCCCCACCGCAGCACCGGCCGGCAGCGGGGCCAGCAGTGCAAGCGTGCCGATGCTACCGGCCAGCCACACCGGCAGACGATCGCGATGGTCCAGCAGCACGCCCAGCAGCAGGGCGATCGGCAACGCCGGCGACAGGCCGGCGATCGCGGACAACAGGGCCAGCTGCAGCGCCACCAGGATTGCCAGGGCGTTGCGGGCGATGCCGCGGCCTGCCAGCGGACCGGCCAGCCACAAGGCGGGCAGCACAGCGCCCGCGGCCAACGCGGCGGCCACACCGTGCGGACCGCGCAGGGCCAGCACCAGCCCGGTCACGGCCAGTGCCGCGCTGCCGGTCAGCAGGCGGCGGTCAGCACCGCGGGCGAGCTGTTGCAGGTGCGACAGGCGGGCGGTATCGGGGGGACGGGCGGATGCAATGGACATCGGAGGCTCCTGGGTCAGCAGACGACAACGAGCACGCCGCAACGCACGCAGCAGGGCGTGACGAGGGCGGGTGCCGGGAATTCGAGGGATGCGGCGCGATCAGCGACGCGGAGACGGGACACCGCGGCCACATCCTGTGGGTGACGGTGCAGCAGAGCGGGCATGCGGACTTCCTTGCAGAACCAGACACATGCCGCAGGACCGACCGGGCCCGCGTGCAGCGGGCGCAGGGGCCCACAACTGATGTATCGGCCGCAAACGCGCGGAGTGAAGCGCGCGGACGCCTGCGCTCAGCCGGCGTTGTCGTTGCTGAAGAAGTGCAGGATCACGCCTGCGATCTGTTCCGGATCTTCCATGTGCAGGTGATGGTTGCCGGGAAATACTGCCAGCCGGCCATCCCGCAGGTGCTGCAGGCGATCGCTGCGCATCGGCTCGGGATAATACGACTGCGCCGGCGTGGCATAGATCACCTGTGTCGGGCAGGCGATGGCCTGCAGCAGGTTGTCGATCTGGCCCTCGCTGAGGCGGATCGCGGTGGGCAGCATCAGGCGCGGATCGCTGCACCAGCGATACCCGCCTTCGACCGGTTCCACGCCGCGCTCGACCAGCAGTCGTGCGCACGGTTCGCTGAGCTGGTTGGTCATCATCCGTGCGCGGATCGGCGCGGCCAGGTCGGGGAACACGCGCAGCTGCTTGCGCGCCAACGCACGGGTGGCGCTCACATGCTCGCGCAGGCGATGGGCGGTCTCTTCTTCGGGGCCGCGCAGGCCGCCGAGAGCTTCGATCGCCACCAGGCGCTCGACGCGGTCGCTGACCGAGGCGGTGAGGCTGGCGATGCCGGCGCCCATCGAATGGCCGAGCAGGCTGAAGCGGTCCCAGCCCAGGGCGTCGGCCACATCAAGCACGTGGCAGATCGCGGCCGCCGTGGTGTAGCTGGCACCGGCCGGCAGGTGCGCGCTGTGGCCATGGCCGGGCAGGTCGATCGCCACCAGCTGCAGCGACGCCAGGTGCGGCGCCAGCGGCACGAAGCTGGCGGCATTGTCGAGCCAGCCATGCAGGGCCAGCACGCGCGGGCCGTCGCCGCTGTTGCGCAGGCCGGCGACGCGGGTGCCGCCCACCTCGAGTTCAAAGGGTTGCAGACTCATGCCAGCGAGGCCACGGCCAGTCGTGCCAGGGCGCGCGCGTGTTCCGGTTCGGCATTGAGGCAGGGGATGTAGCGCATCGTCGCGCCACGTTCGGCCAGCGTTTCGGTGAAGCCCATCGCGACTTCTTCCAGCGTTTCCAGGCAATCGGTGGCGAAGCCGGGGCAGACCACGTCGATCTGCTTCACACCGGATTCGGCCAACGCCCACAGGCTCGGCTCAGCGTAAGGCTGCAGCCAGCGCTCGCGGCCGAAGCGCGACTGGTAACCCATCTGCCAGTCATCCTTGCCCAGGCCCAGCGCGTTGGCGATGGCCTGCGCGCTGGCCTCGCAGCGCCGCGGATACGGATCACCCGCGTCGGCCAGGCGCTGCGGGATGCCGTGGAAGGAGAACATCAGTTTCTGGCTGCGGCCGTGCTGTTCCCAGTAGCGGCGGATCGAGCCGGCAACGGCCTCGACCCAGCCCGGGTCGACCGAGTAGTCGCGTACCAGACTGACGGTCACGCCCGGGTTGCGCCGCTGCCAGGCGTCGACGCGGTCCTCGACCGAGGCGGTGGTGGTGGTGGAGTACTGCGGGTACAGCGGCAGCACCACGATGCGGCGTGCGCCTTCGGCGGCGAGGCGGTCGAGCTCGTGGGCCAGGGCCGGTTCGCCATAGCGCATTGCGTGGCGCACTTTCAGGGTTGGCAGCAGGGCCTGCATCGCCTGCGCCAGCTGCCGGGTATGGACCATCAGCGGTGAGCCATCCGGCAGCCAGACCTGGGCGTACTTGGCCGCCGAACGGCTGCTGCGCAGCGGCAGGATCAGTCCGCGCAGCAGCGGCTGCCACAGCAGTGGCGGGATCGCGACCACGCGGCGGTCGGACAGGAATTCGGCCAGGTAACGGCGTACGGCGGGGGCCGTCGGCGTATCGGGCGTGCCTAGGTTGACCGCCAGCACGGCGGTATCGGGTGCGTCGAGCATGGGGTGCATTGTCGCCGATCCGGTGTCGCACTGGGATGCAGGGTTCGGATTGCAGGCATAGCGGGCATCTATGTGAGCGGGGAGCGCTCATTGGCGATTCATGACAACACTACTAATTTCAGTCACTTGCTATATCTTCCTATGGACTGACTTCTGGAGCCTGCCATGCGTCGCCCGATCCAAGCCCTGCTGATCGCCGCCAGCCTGCTGTCCAGCCAGGCCATGGCCGGACCGCAGGAAGACCAGCGCGCCCGCAATGCCGTGCGCGTGCTGGCGGAGATCCAGGAAATCCCTGAACAGGGCATTCCGGATAAATTGCTGGACGAAGGCCGCGCGGTCATCGTCATTCCCGACACGATCAAGGCCGGTCTGGTCATTGGCGGTCGTCGTGGCCACGGCCTGATGTCGGTGCGCATGCCCAACGGCGCCTGGTCCAACCCGGTGTTCGTGAAGCTTACCGGCGGCAGCATCGGCTTCCAGGCCGGCGTGCAGTCCTCCGATGTGGTGCTGGTGTTCCGCAACGACCGCAGCCTGGACAACCTGGTCAACGGCAAGTTCACGCTGGGTGCCGACGCTGGCGTCGCCGCCGGTCCGGTGGGCCGCAACGCCGCCGCGGCCACCGACGGCCAGCTGAAGGCCGAGATCTGGTCCTGGTCGCGCGCCCGCGGCCTGTTTGCCGGCGTCGCGCTGGATGGCGCGGTGCTGCAGATCGACGATGCCGCCAATCTGGACGCCTACGGCAGCAACACTACGCCGCGGATGATCTTCGAAGGCCGCGCCGCCGGTTCGCCGTCGATGGATGTGGTCGCCTTCCGCGATCGCCTGGAAGAGGCCACCTACGCGGCGCGCAACAACCGCAGCGGCAACGGCGGCAGCGCGCCGCGCCCGGCTGCCGCCCCGGCCGCTGCTCCGGCGCCTGTTCAGGCAGCGCCGGCTGCGCCGGCTGAGGCCACCACCGCGCCGCTGCAGAACGTTCCGCAGAACCCGCCGCCGCAGCAGCAGGGCTTCCAGCCGGTCAACGACGGCGAAATCCGCACGGAAACGCTGGGCGGAAACTGACTTTCGTCACGCGCGCCGGCTAACAGCCGGTGCGCTATGCTCGACAGCCTGATCACTAACGTAACGAGCGTCTTTATGGGCAGTTTCAGCATCTGGCATTGGTTGGTCGTGCTGGCCATCGTCCTGCTGGTGTTCGGCACCAAGCGCCTGACCAGTGGCGCCAAGGACCTCGGTTCGGCGGTCAAGGAATTCAAGAAGGGCATGCGCGACGACGACAAGCCGAACGCGCAGCTGGGCGACGAGTCGCGCAGCCAGGACGCCTCGCGCACCGCGCAGGACGAGCACGACCGCACCCCTCGCTGATCCGGAGCGGTCGCGGTGTTTGATATCGGCTTCAGCGAACTGCTGGTGATCGCCGTGGTCGCCTTGGTGGTGCTCGGTCCCGAGCGCCTGCCCAAGGCGGCCCGCTTTGCCGGCCTGTGGGTGCGTCGCGCCCGCAATCAATGGGATTCGGTGAAACAGGAACTGGAGCGCGAACTGCAGGCCGAGGAGATCAAGCGGCAGATGCAGGACGTTCGCCAGGGCATGCAGGACACCGAGAACCAGCTGCGTGCCAGCGGCGAAGCGATCCGTCGCGAAGCGCAGGAGGCGCAGCAGCAGGGCGATACGCTGGCGCAGGAGGTACGCGCACCGGCGCCTGCGGATCTGCCGCCGCATATGAGCGGCCTGACCCGTGCCGATGCACCGGTACAGGAGGGCGTCGCTCCCGAGCCGACGCCGGCGACACCCCCAGAAGCCGGTGCGCCGCCGCCGCGCGCACGGAGCGCCAGCCATGAGTGAACAGGATTTCGGCGAGAGCTCGCTGGTCGAACATCTGGTGGAACTGCGCGGCCGCCTGGTGCGCGCATTGCTGGGCCTGGGCGTGGTGCTGCTGGCGCTGCTGCCGTTCACCCAGAAGCTGTACAACGCGTTGGCCGAGCCGCTGGTCTCGCAGCTGCCGAACGGGCAGACGATGATTGCCACCAATCCGGCCGGCGCCTTCTTCGCGCCGTTGAAGCTGACCTTCTTCGTTGCCCTGTTCGTGGCGGTGCCGTGGCTGCTGTACCAGCTGTGGGCCTTCGTCGCGCCCGGCCTGTATGCGCGCGAGAAGCGCCTGGCGGTGCCGCTGCTGGTGTCCTCGGTGCTGCTGTTCTACACCGGCTGTGCCTTTGCCTACTTCCTGGTGCTGCCGGCGGTGTTCCACTTCCTCACCACCTTCAGCCCGGACGTGATTGCGATCACCCCGGATGCGAATGCCTACCTGGATTTCGTGCTGGCGATCTTCTTCGCCTTCGGCGGCAGCTTCGAACTGCCGGTGGCGATGGTGATCCTGGTGCTGCTGGGCTGGGTGACGCCGCAGCAGTTCAAGGAAGGCCGCGGCTACGCGATCGTCGGCATCTTCGTGCTGGCGGCGGTGCTGACCCCGCCGGACGTGGTTTCGCAGCTGATGCTGGCGATCCCGATGTGCCTGCTCTATGAGCTGGGCATCCACGCCGCACGCTGGCTGGTGCCGTCGTCGGCAGTCAAGAAGCCCGCCGCCTGAAAGAAAAAAGGGGACGGAGGGGATTAAGTCGTTTATGCCCAGTGTGTGCAGCTAACGACTTAATCCCCTCCGTCCCCTTTTTTCATCAGGCGTGGAAGATGTCGCTCGAGGTCGGCGTGGTCGGGATCGGCGGTGCGGCGCGGCTGCCACGGTGCACGAACATCTGCTTCCACGCGGCGTAGACCGCGCCGACATACAGCGGCATCAGCACCGTGGTCAGCACCAGCTGGGCGATGAAGGCGGCGGCCAGCGGGCCGCCGATCAGCATCGCGATCTGGATCACGATCACGAACAGGATGTAGATGCAGAACGCGGCGATCAGGCCGAGCACGGCGAACACGATCATTGCGCCGATGTTCTCGATGCAGCCCTGCAGGCTCAGGCGCAGCGCGTGCATGCCGCTCTGCTTGTCGAACACCACCAGCGCCGGCTGGGTGAACATTGCCAGCGACAGTGCGACCGCGCTCAGGAACACCAGCAGCATCCACAGTGCGATGCGCTTGGCCGGCAGGTTGGCCACCAGCGCCGCGGCATCGTCCGGCTTGATCTGCTGGCCACTGCGGCTGATCTCTTCCATCTTGGTCATGACCTCGCTGAAGGCGGTGAAGCCTTCGCGGCCGATCATCAGGAACAGCAGCGCGCCCAGCAGCAGCACCGCCAGCACCTGGATCGCCAGCGGCACCAGCAGGTGGCTGACGCGGTGGTCGCGGATCGGCTGCAGCAGGTGCGAGGCCAGGCCCGGGCGACCTTCGTCGATCTCACCCACGGCGTACAGCATGCCGCCGAACATGATCGGCGAGATGGCCAGGGTCATCAGCTGCACGGCCATGCCGGCAGCGCCGGGAATCAGCGTCGACAACAGGGTGACCACCCAGCTCACCAGCAGCCAGGTCAGACCGATCCGGGCCAGCTGCAGCGGCGCACGCCGATACAGCGAGAACGTATCCAGCAACCACTGGGCGCCCGCCGAGGCCGGCAGCTTGCGAATCTCTTTCATGGACATCCGGGAAGGACAGGAGGGGGCCGGGCGCTTGCCCGTGCCGCCGATTATCCCTGTTTTGCCGCCGGCTGGGCTGAAGACAGCCGCGCCTGGCGAACGAAGCGGCGCAGCAGCTGGCGCGCCAGCGGTGCGGCGCTGACCGCGCGCTCGATGCTGCGGGCACAGCCGCCATGGCGGCCGATGCAGTCGGCGCGGGCACGCACGTAGCCGCGCATGTGGTGGGTGGCGAACTCGGGGTGGAACTGCACGCCCCAGGCCTGGCGCCCCCAGCGGAAGGCATGGCAGCCATCCAGCGGCGAGCGTGCCAGTACTTCGGCACCGTCAGGCGCGCGCAACACGGTCTGCAGGTGGGTGGCGTGGGCGGCGAAGTGCTGCGGCAGGCCCTGGAACAGCGGGTCCTGCGCGGCCTGCGGCTGCAGCTCCAGTTCGATCGTGCCCGACTCGCGCCCGGCCGGGTTGTAGGCCACCTCGCCACCCAGCGCGTGCGCCAGCAGCTGGTGCCCGTAGCAGATACCGAACACGGGCAAGTCGTCGTGGGCGGCCTGGCGCAGCCATGCGGCACTGCGCTCACTCCATTCGGCGTGGTCGGTGACGAAGGCGGCCGAGCCGGTCACCAGCACGCCGGCGAAGGCATGCGGGTCGGGCAGGGCATCCCCGTGTTCGACATCGACCACCACCGTCTCGTGCTCTTCCAGCCCGGCAGCCACCCGGATCCAGTGAGGGAAGCGCCCGTAGCGGCGCAGCGACGGCACCGGTCGGCCGGTTTCAAGGATCAGGAACGGGGCTGGGTTCATCCGGGGGCGGCAGGACTGACAGGACTTCCTCGATTGTAGTCAGCCCCTGCGCCACCTTTTCAAGCCCGGCCTGGCGCAGGGTTCGCAGCCCTTCAGCCCGCGCGGCACGGGTGAAACCGGCCAGATCCATGTCGGCGCGGATCTGCCCACGCAGCCGCGAGCCCAATGGCAGCAACTCATACAGGCCGATGCGGCCGAGGAATCCGGTGCGCCGGCACTCCAGGCAACCAACCGGCCGACAGGGCGTGGCGGCATCTGGATATGCAGCTTGGCTATCAGCCAGCACCGCCCAGTCGGCAGCACCAAGGGTGTGCGGCTGCTTGCAGTGCGGGCACAGGGTGCGCACCAGGCGCTGGGCGAGGATGCCGTTGAGGGTGCTGGCCAGCAGGTAGTGCGGCACGCCCAGGTCGAGCAGGCGGGTGACCGCCGACGGCGCGTCGTTGGTATGCAGCGTGGACAGCACCAGATGGCCGGTCAGCGAGGCCTGCACCGCCATCTGCGCGGTTTCCAGATCGCGGATCTCGCCGATCATGATGATGTCCGGGTCCTGCCGCAGCAGGGTGCGCACGCCGCTGGCGAAGTCCAGGTCGATGTTGGCCTGCACCTGCATCTGGTTGAACTCGGGCGCGATCATCTCGATCGGGTCCTCCACGGTGCACACGTTCACGTCCGGCGTGGCCAGCCGCTTCAGCGTGGAATACAGGGTGGTGGTCTTGCCTGAGCCGGTCGGGCCGGTGACCAGCACGATGCCGTGCGGGCGTTCGACCAGTGCATTCCAGCCGGCGGCCTCCTGCGGGCTGAAACCCAGCTGGTCGATGCTCTTGAAGGCGGCATCCGGGTCGAAGATGCGCATCACGCACTTCTCGCCGAAGGCGGTGGGCATGGTCGACAGGCGCATCTCGACCTCGCGGCCGCCCGGCGAGCGGGTCTTGATGCGGCCGTCCTGCGGGCGCCGGCGTTCGGCCAGGTCCATGCGGCCGAGCACCTTGATGCGGCTGACCACGGCGGTCATCACCGCCGGTGGCACCTCGAAGACCTTGTGCAGCACGCCATCGATGCGGAAGCGCATGCGCCCCATCTCGCGGCGCGGTTCCAGGTGGATGTCCGAGGCGCGCTGTTCGTAGGCATATTGCAGCAGCCAGTCGACGATGTGCACGATGTGCTGGTCGTCGGCATTGACGTCGCCGGTACGGCCCAGCTCGACCAGCTGCTCGAAGCTGGGCAGGGTGGTGCTGGCTTCGCCGCGGACATCGCCGCGCGCGCCACGCACCGAGCGGGTCACCCCGTAGAACTCCATGGTGTAGCGGTGCAGGTCGAGCGGATTGACCACCGCCAGCTCGATGCTGCGGCGGGTCAGGTGCTGCAGGTCGCGGCGCCACTCCTGCACCAGCGGCTCGCTGGTGGCCACCAGCACCCGTTCGGCATCCACCGCCAGCGGCAGGAAGCGGTGGCGGCGGGCGTAGGCATGGGAGACCAGCGCGGTGACCGCAGCGACGTCGACCCGGGTCGGATCGATGCGCAGGTAGCGGCTGCCGGTGCGCCGGGCCAGCCATTCGGTCAGGCGTTCCAGGGTCAGTTCGCCACCGTCGCGGGCGGCCAGCTTGAGGTTGGACAGCAACACCAGCGGGTGCACTTCACTGGCATTGCGCGCGCCCTGTGCGGAAAACCGCATGCGCTCGACGTCGTGCTCGGCCACCAGGCCATCGGCCAGCAGCGCTGCGCAGACCTGTTCGAAATGCAGGCGGCCCCACGGCAGCGGGATGTCGCCTGGCTCGCCGGGCGTGCCCACCGGCAGCCGATGTTCCATCTGCCTGCTCCTCCCGGGTACGGAATGCCCCGCAGGTCGGCCGTTATACTAACGCACCCCCTTGCCGGCCAAGACTCGTACGCATGTCCGCGACCCCGACCGTTCCGATCACCTTCCAGGGCCTGATCCAGACCCTGAACCAGTTCTGGGCCCAGCAGGGCTGCGTGCTCATCCAGCCGCTCGACCTGGAGGTGGGCGCCGGTACCTTCCATCCGGCCACCTTCCTGCGTGCGATCGGTCCGGAACGCTGGAACGCGGCCTACGTGCAGCCCTCGCGCCGCCCGACCGATGGCCGCTACGGCGAGAACCCGAACCGCCTGCAGCGCTACTACCAGTACCAGGTGGCGATGAAGCCGGCGCCGGACAACATCCAGCAGCTGTACCTGGATTCGCTGAAGGCGCTGGGCATCGACCCGCTGGTGCACGACCTGCGTTTCGTCGAGGACAACTGGGAATCGCCGACGCTGGGCGCCTGGGGCCTGGGCTGGGAAGTCTGGCTCAACGGCATGGAAGTGACCCAGTTCACCTACTTCCAGCAGGCCGGTGGCCTGGAGTGCCGCCCGGTGCTGGGCGAGATCACCTACGGTCTCGAACGCCTGTGCATGTACCTGCAGAACTGCGACAACGTCTACGACCTGGTCTGGACCTACGGCCCGGACGGGCAACCGGTGACCTATGGCGACGTCTACCACCAGAACGAAGTCGAGCAGAGCACCTACAACTTCGAATACGCCGACGTGGACGAAATGTTCCACCGCTTCGATGCCTGCGAGCGTGAAGCGCAGAAGCTGGTCGAGGTGGGCCTGCCGCTGCCGGCCTACGAGCAGGTGATGAAGGCCAGCCACACCTTCAACCTGCTCGATGCACGCCGCGCGATCAGCGTGACCGAGCGCCAGCGCTACATCCTGCGCGTGCGCGCGCTGGCCCAGGCGGTGGCCAAGGCGTACTACGAGCAGCGCGAGAAGCTGGGCTTCCCGGGCGCGAAGAAGGCCTGACGGGCCGTCGGCACCCACCCGCTTTTCATCAACTACCCGGGGCGCCGGACGCGTCGCGCGCTGCGCCCCCACCACAGGATCGAACCGATGAGCCAACTGTCCCCCCTGCTGATCGAACTGGGCACCGAGGAGCTGCCGGTCAAGGCGCTGCCGGGCCTGGCCCAGGCGTTCTTCGACGGTGTTGTCGAAGGCCTGCGCACGCGCGGCGTCGCGCTGGAACTGGGTGATGCACGCCCGCTGTCGACCCCGCGCCGCCTGGCCGTGCTGCTGCCGGGCGTGGGCCTGGAACAGCCGGAACAGCACAGCGAAGTGCTGGGCCCGTACCTGAACATCGCACTGGACGCCGAAGGCCAGCCGACCAAGGCGTTGCAGGGCTTCGCCGCCAAGGCCGGGATCGACTGGACCGCGCTGGAGAAGACCACCGACAACAAGGGTGAGCGCTTCGTGCACCGCGCGGTGACCCCGGGCGCACGCACCGCCAGCCTGCTGCCGGAGATCCTGCGCGAGGCGATTGCAGCGATGCCGATTCCCAAGCCGATGCGCTGGGGCGACCACACCTGGGGCTTTGCCCGCCCGGCGCACTGGCTGGTGCTGCTGCACGGTACCGAGGTGGTGGAGGCCGAACTGTTCGGCCTGGAGGCCGGCCGTGTCAGCCGTGGCCATCGCTTCCACCACGACCAGCCCGTGTCGCTGGCCCAGCCGCAGGACTATGTTGAAGCCCTGCGCGCCGCCTTCGTGCTGGTCGACCCGCACGAGCGCCGTGCGCGCATCGTCGCCGAGGTCGAGGCCGCCGCGGCCAGGGCCGGTGGCAGCGCCCGCATCACCGACGACAACCTGGAGCAGGTGGTGAACCTGGTCGAGTGGCCGTCGGCGGTGCTGTGCAGCTTCGAACGTGCGTTCCTGGCAGTGCCGCAGGAAGCGCTGATCGAAACGATGGAGATCAACCAGAAGTTCTTCCCGGTGCTGGATGCCGCAGGCACGCTGACCGAGAAGTTCATCGGCATCGCCAACATCGAATCGAAGGACGTGGCCGAAGTGGCCAAGGGCTACGAGCGGGTGATCCGCCCGCGCTTCGCCGACGCCAAGTTCTTCTTCGACGAGGACCTGAAGCAGGGCCTGGCGTCGATGGGCGACGGCCTGAAGACGGTGACCTACCAGGCCAAGCTGGGCAGCGTGGCCGACAAGGTGGCGCGCGTGGCCGCCCTGGCCGAAGTGATCGCACCCCAGGTGGGCGCCGATGCCGTGCAGGCCAGGCGGGCTGCCGGATTGGCCAAGAACGACCTGCAGTCGCGCATGGTCAACGAGTTCCCGGAGCTGCAGGGCATCGCCGGCCGCCACTACGCCGTGGCCGGTGGCGAATCGACCGAGGTGGCGCTGGCCATCGACGAGGCCTACCAGCCGCGCTTCGGCGGTGATGACATCGCGCTGTCGCCGCTGGGCAAGGTGCTGGCCATCGCCGAACGCGTCGACACGCTGGCCGGTGGTTTCGCCGCGGGCCTGAAGCCGACCGGCAACAAGGACCCGTTCGCGCTGCGCCGCAATGCGCTGGGCCTGGCCCGCACGATCATCGAAAGCGGCTTCGAGCTGGACCTGCGCGCGCTGCTGGCCAGCGCCAACGCCGGCCTGGCCGCGCGCAACGTGCAGGCCGATGCCGGCGAGCTGTACGACTTCATTCTCGACCGCCTGAAGGGCTATTACGGCGACAAGGGCGTGCCGGCCACGCACTTCAACGCGGTGGCCGAACTGAAGCCGGCCTCGCTGTACGACTTCGACCGCCGCCTGGATGCGATCGGCACCTTCGCCGCACTGCCGGAAGCCGAAGCACTGGCTGCGGCCAACAAGCGCATCCGCAACATCCTGCGCAAGGCCGAGGGCGACATTCCGGCGCAGATCGACCCGGCGCTGCTGCAGGAAGACGCCGAGCGCGCGCTGGCCGAAGCGGTCACCGCCGCCATCGACGACACCGGCGCCAGCCTGCACCAGAAGGACTACGTGGCCGTGCTGGCACGCCTGGCGCGCCTGCGCCCGCAGGTCGACGCGTTCTTCGACGGGGTGATGGTCAATGCGGACGATCTGGCGCTGCGTGGCAACCGCCTGGCGCTGCTGACGATGCTGGGCGAGCGCCTGGGCAAGGTCGCGGCGATCGAGCATCTGTCGAGCTGATGCCCGTATCGGTAGTGCCGGCCGCTGGCCGGCATTACCCCCGCGCACCGCATCGCCGGTGGATGTCCATCGGGGTCATTGCCGGCATCGCGCACGATGCCGGCATCCTCGCCTGCATTCACGATGATCGCCACAAAGGTGCGTATTTTGACCGCCACTTAACAACCGATCCCGAATGACGTGATGCATTTCGCATCGTCACCTTCGGTCGGTATGCTGTCCCGCATGCAGCCAAAGAAATACGCCCTGCCGCTGATGGTCCTGTCGTTGGCCGCCACTTCCGTGGTCCACGCGCGCGGCACCATCGACAAGGTGGACATCAAGGGATTGGACAAGGGCGACGACGCCGCAATCATCGAGAACATCCAGGAATCGCTGTCGCTGTACGACACGATCGGCAAGGAACAGGGCGAATCGCGCCTGGAATACCTGCTGTCACAGGCCGAGCGGCAGACCCGCCAGGCACTGGAACCGTTCGGGTACTACAACCCGGTGATCAAGGTCGAGGCACCGCGCGAGGACGAACACGTGCGCGTGCTGATCCATGTCGACAAGGGCACCCCGGTGACCGTGCGCCGCGAGCACATCGACATCACCGGCCCGGCGATGTACGACCAGTACCTGCAGGATGACCTGGCCGCCTTCAAGCCGCGCAAGGGCCAGCGCTTCGAGCACACCCAGTACGAAGCCAGCAAGATCACCATCACCCGGCGCCTGGCCGAGCGCGGCTACTTCGACGCCGACTACACCCAGCGCCAGGTGCAGATCACCCGCGCCGACAACGCCGCCGACATCGACCTGACCTGGGACAGCGGCCGCCGCTACAACATGGGCCCGGTGCGCTTCCAGCAGGACTACTTCGTCGACAAGCTGTTCGATCCACTGGTCTACTGGGACCAGGGCAGCTACTACCACGAGGGCAAGCTGGACCGGCTGCGCGAGTCGCTGACCAAGCTGGACTACTTCAGCGTGATCGACATCCAGCCGCGCCCGGACCAGGCCGACGAGAACGGCGAAGTGCCGGTGGACGTGAAGCTGACGCGCGCCAAGCGCACCATCTATACCGCCGGCCTGAGCTACGGCAGCGAGAGCGGCCCGGGTGTGCGCGGTGGCATCGAGCGGCGCTTCCTGAACAACCGCGGCCACAAGATGAACACGCAGCTGGACTATGCGCAGAAGCGCAAGAGCCTGGTCACCAGTTACCGCATTCCGGCCTTCAACTGGCTCGACGGTTGGTACACCTTCGCCGCCAGCGCGTACGACGAGCAGACCGACTACATCGATCTGCGCAACTTCAAGCTGATCGCCAGCCGCAGCGGCGAGATCAACGAGCACTGGACCGCGATCGCCTCGATCAACGCACTGCGCGAGCGCTGGCGCTACGCGTCCGGCACCGAATTCACCGACGCCGTCTACAACACCTCGACGCTGGTGTACCCGCAGATGGTTGCCGACTACGTCAACGTCGACGACGAGATGTTCCCGCGCAAGGGCATCAGCGGCGCGGCGACGGTGCGTGCCGGCGTGGAAGGCGCCGGCTCGGATACCAGCTTCGTGCAGGCCAACGCCGTGCTGCGCTGGTACATCCCGGTGGGTGAAAGCAACCGCCTGATCCTGCGCGGTGAAGGCGGCACCACCTGGACCAGCGACCTGGTGGCGATGCCACCGAGCCTGCGCTACTTCGCCGGCGGTGATCGCAGCATCCGCGGCTACGCTTACCGCGAAGTTGGTCCGCGCACGCCCAAACCCGACAAATACGCGCTGGGCGCCAAGAACCTGGTGATCGGCTCGGCCGAGTACGAGCACTACTTCAATGGCGGCCCGTGGGGCGCGGCGGTGTTCGTCGATACCGGCAGCGCCTTCGACAACACCATTGACCTGCATACCGGCGTCGGCTTCGGCGTGCGCTGGAAATCGCCGGTGGGCCCGGTGCGGGTGGATATCGCGCACGGCCTGAACAATCCGGACTCGCAGTTCCAGCTGTACCTCAACATCGGAGCGGACCTGTGAGCACGCCCGCACCGAGCCCCGGCACGCCACCGCCGCGCGTGCGCTTCTACCGACGCCGCCGCTTCTGGGCCTGGTCCGGCGTCGGCGTGATCGGCGTGGTGCTGCTGGCCCTGCTGGCGGTGTACTGGCTGCTGCAGACCGTGGCCGGCCGCGATGTGCTGCTGGCCCAGGTGGTGGCGCGGCTGCCGGTGGGCGCCAGCTTCACCTGGGACAAGGTGGAAGGCCCGGTGGCCGGTCCGCTGACCCTTTACAACGTCGACTTCCGCTACGACGACATCCATTTCCACGCCGAGCGCGCGCACCTGGAGCCGGACCTGCGCCCGCTGCTGGGCCGCAAGCTGCTGCTGGACAAGCTGGAGCTGACCAACGCCACGCTGAACCTGGCCAAGAGTGACGAGCCGTTCAAGCTGCCGTCGTGGCCCGATTCGCTGCCGCAGATCGAAATGCCGCTGGCGATCCAGGCCGATGCCATTGCCATCGACGGCTTCCGCATCAGCCAGGCCAACGAGCCGGTGATCGACATCAGCCGTGTGCGTGGTGGCATCGAGATCGCCAATGGCGAGTTCCAGGCGCACAAATTGGTCGTGGACAGCGACATGGGCAATTTCACCGCCCAGGGCCGCTACATCCCGGCCAAGGACTACGACACCGACGTGACCGTCACCGCAGTGTTGCCGGCCCCGCGTGGCCGTACCGCAGCGACGGTGGGGCTGGTGGCACGCGGTGACCTGTCGCACATGGAAGTGGCCGTAGCCGGGCGCGCGCCGAAGCCGCTGCACGCGATGCTGGTGTTCGATGGCCGCACCGACCCGAGCTGGAGCGCCAGCATCCGCAGCGACGAGCTGGATCTGGCGCTGTTGTCGCCAGCATTGGCGAGCTCGGCGATTGCGCCGTTGTCGCTGGACTTCACCGCCGCCGGCAAGGGCGGCAATGCCAACCTGCGCGGCAGGGTGAAGCAGGGCGACCAGGAGCTGGAACTGGCACCGTCGGTGGTGTCGCTGCAGGACCAGGTGCTGAAGGTCTCACCGCTGCTGGTGAAGGGCCTCGGTGGCGAAGCGCGGCTGGAAGGCACCGCCGACTTCAGCCAGGACGATCAGCAGAAACTCAATTTCTCGGTGGTCGCACGCGATCTGACCTACGTGCCGGCACCCGACCCGAACACGGCTGGCAGCGCACCGGTGCCGGTCACCCTGAAGGAAGCACGCTTCGGCCTGGCCGGTACCCTGAAGGCCTGGGCGGCGATCGGCCGTGCCGAGATCGAACGCGAGGCGCAGAAGGCGCAGCTGCAGTTCGACGTACGCGGCAATGACCAGGCCGCGTCGATCCACCAGCTGCAGGCGCAGACGCCGGGTGGGCAGCTGCAGGTGGAAGGCCAGGTGGCCTGGGCGCCGCAGCTGGACTGGGACGCCAAGGCGACGCTGAAGGACTTCGACCCCGGCTATTTCGTGCCGGGCTGGAACGGCCGCCTGTCCGGCAACCTGGCCTCCAAGGGCCGTCAGCTGCCGCCGCCGGCCAATGCCGCACCGGGCACGGCCGGCACGCTGGAAGCCACCGTCGACCTGCCGTCGCTGAAGGGCATCCTGCGCCAGCGCAACCTTGATGCACAGGGCAAGTTCGCGCTGCAGGGCGCGCAGGGCCAGGGTGACCTGAAGCTGTCGCTGGGCAGCAGCCGGGTGACCGCGTCGGGCAAGGTCGGCGACCGCCTCGACATCGATGCACGTTTCGAACCGCTGCAGCTGAGTGACCTGCTGCCGGGCGCCGACGGTGGCCTGCGCGGCCAGGTGCAGGTGAAGGGGCCGCGCGATGCGCCGGACATCACCGCCGACCTGGTCGGCAACAATCTCAACTGGGAGGGCTACGGCGCCGAGAGCGTGAGCATCAAGGGCCACCTGCCGTGGCGCGGCGACAGCGGCACGCTGGCGGTGCAGGGCCAGCAGGTCAACGCCGGCATGCTGCTGGAGCGCTTGAACGTGGATGCGCAGGGCAGTGTGTCCAACCTGCGCCTGTCTGCGCAGACCCGTAATGAGATGGGCGCGATCGAGCTGCAGGGCAGCGTGCGCCAGCAGGGGGCGCAGTGGCGTGGCGAGCTGGCCTCGCTGCGCATCGCACCGGTGAAGGGTGATGCGTGGTCGCTGCGTGCACCGGCGGCGTTCGCGATCAACGGCAGCACCTACACCCTGTCCGAAGCCTGCCTGGCCGCCGCCAGCAGCGGTGCGCTGTGCGCACAGGCCAACTGGCCGCGCGAAGGCCTGGTGGTGCGCAGTGACGCGCTGCCGCTGGCGCTGGTGCAGCCGTGGCTGCCGCCGCAGTCCGGCCGCCGCATCTACCTGCGCGGCGACGTCAGCCTGGACGCGCAGATCCGCCCGCGCGGCGCGGCCTGGGAAGGCCATGTGGAAGTGCGCTCGAAGGAAGGCGGCGTGCGCCTGGGCGAGAACCGCAACACCGTGGGCGATACCACCCGCGGCGAGCTGGTGCGCTATGACCAGTTCTCGCTGAAGCTCGACATGACCCCGGCCAGCATCAAGGGCTACCTGGGCATGGGCTTCCAGGGCAATGGCTTCGTCGACGCGAAGATGCAGACCGGCTGGGAAGCCAGCGCACCGCTGAACGGTGAGCTCTACCTCAACATGTCGCGGCTGTACTGGCTGGAGCTGTTCTCGCCGGACATCGTGCGCCCGACCGGCCTGATCGAAGGCCACGTCAGCCTGCGCGGTACGCGCGGGCAGCCGTCGCTGGGCGGCGACGCGCAGCTGAGCAACTTCAAGGGCGAATTCCCCGCGCTTGGCCTGACCTTCGATCAGGGCAAGGGCAGCTTCGTGGCCCAGCCCGACGGCTCGGCCAAGATCACCGCGCAGGCCAACTCGGGCCAGGGCACGCTGTATGTCGACGGCGGCCTGTCGTGGTTCGGTGATGCACAGCCGCTGCAGCTGAAGATCCACGGCGAGAACGTGCTGCTGTCCAACACCAGCGAGCTGCGCATCGTCGCCAACCCCAACCTCGACTTCACGTTGGCCAAGGCGGCGATGGAGCTGCGTGGCACCGTGCACGTGCCCGAGGCCGACATCGACCTGGAGCGCCTGGACCGTGGCACCTCGGTGTCCGAAGACGTGGTGGTGCTGGACCCGGCCGATCCGGAAGAGTCGCGCACCTCGCCGCTGGACATGGACCTGACGGTCAGCCTCGGCGACAAGGTGAAGATGACCGGGTTCGGCCTGAAGGGCGCGCTGACCGGCAAGATGCAGGTCTGGGCCAAGCCCGGCCGTGAAATGACCGCCAATGGCGGCCTGGAAGTGAGCGGCCGCTACAAGGCGTATGGGCAGGACCTGACCATCACCCGCGGCAACCTCACCTGGAACTACAACGCGGTGTCCGACCCGCGCATCAACATCCGCGCCGAGCGCCGGATCGGTGATGTCACCGCCGGCATCGACGTGACCGGGCGTGCGCAGCAGCCGCGCGCGGACGTGTGGTCCGATCCGGCGATGTCGCAGTCCGAGGCACTGGCCTATCTGGTGCTGGGACGCAGCCTGACCGGTGCCAGCAGCGACCAGGCGCAGCAGGTCAACGCGGCCTCGGCGGCGCTCTCGGCGGGCAGCGGCCTGCTGGCTTCGCAGCTGGGCGCCAAGCTGGGCCTGGACGATGCCGGCGTGAGCCAGTCGCGCGCGCTGGGCGGCTCGGTGATCGGTGTCGGCAAGTACATCTCGCCCAAGCTGTACGTCGGCTACGGCGTGTCGCTGGTCGGTGCCGGTTCGGTGATCACGCTGAAGTACCTGCTGCGCCGCGGGTTCGACGTGGAAGTGGAGTCGAGCACCGTGGAAAACCGCGGGTCGATCAACTGGCGGCGGGAGAAGTAACCCGCTGCCCCTCAACCACCCTCTGTGTCGGGATCGGTCTGGCTGACAACGGCGAAGCAGGGGGCTGGCCTGCGCGGACGAGGCCCGTGCGTGAGCATGCCGTGCCCATCAAGCGCCGACGGTGGCTCGACGGGCGCTGGCGCGGACGCCGTCCGCGATGGGGCGCCTCCAACGAAAGGCGTCAGCATGAGGACGCCAGACACGATGACCACCGAGGCATGGATTGCCACGTGTTTCATGCTGGACGTGCTGATCGCGATAGGGCGAGCGGCATCACCGAGCAATGCCAGCGCCGCCAGAACGGCCAGCACGACGAGAGCGCCCAGCAGGCAGCGGACAATGGCCACCTGCATCTTCATGAGATTGAAGTGCCCGGGTTGGGATACCGCCATCCAGAAGGCGACCTGATCCGTGTCCAGTGGCGCCAGCGTGTCACGGACACCATGCACTCCCAGACGCTGCATCGTTTGCCGCATGATGCCAGCACGCCCGGGCACGCTGGCCGACATCAGCGATTGCAGCCAGTGCCACGGTCGGGTCAAGCGTTCCATGCGGGCATGGGCCTCGGTTACGGACACCCGGTCATGCGGTTGGTCCAGGGCTGCGGTGAGGGCCGTGTGGTTGCGCGGCTGCAGCTGCCAGCGGCGATGCAGCAGGTTGCGCCGTGCGCGGACCCGGTAGGGATCGATATCAGCCCGGATCTCATCCCAGCAGAAGTATCGACCCAGCAGATCGAAGTTGGACTCGCACAGCGGCTGGCCCTGGTGCAGCAGCTGCTGCAGTACCACGTCACCGATACGCGGCCTGTCGGCCAATGACCACAGCTCCGGGCGATGGGCCAGCCAGTGCTCGAAGCTGGCCGGGTCGGCGTCGCCGGCGGTGTTGATCAGCAGGCGCGCAAACCGGGGCAGGTTCAATGATGGCTCCACCACATCGTCCGGCATGTCGGTGTCGGGCGTGCATGGATGATGCAGCACCGGCATGTGGTCCATCGGCGAATGGCTGTCGTACGGCGCCGGTGGGCCGGGTGGGCTGTTGTCTGCAGGTGGCGTCGACAGCGCTTCTGCACTGCTTTCCTCCTGCCATTGCGTGCGGCTGCGTGCCCACAGCAGGGCCTGCTGGTAAGCCTCGTGCAGCGCCTGGAATGCCACCGGGTTTTCGTCCGGGCGTGCCGCGCGCAGTCTCTGCGCGTAGGCGCGCTTGATCGCCTTTTCGTCGGCGCTGGCGTCGAGCCCGAGAGCGTCCAGTGCCCGGTTCACACGGTGTTTCCAGAAGCAGGTGGAGGCAGGTCGATCGACAGGCGACGGCACCTGTCACGCAGGAACCAGGTGGTCCATAGCAGCAGGACCAGGGCGCAGCCCACTTCGGGGACGAACATGCCGATGCCCGGTCCAATCAGGTTGCGCGGCCGGAATCCCCGGCCATCCTCGCGCCGGATCCAGCGTGCCGTCGCCAGAGCAAGGCCAGGGAACAGCAGCAACGTACCTTCCAGCCGCAGATCCAGGCCATGGACCAGGATCAGGCTGGCGAGGGCGATCAGCGGCGCTGGCAACGCCAGCAGCCATCCCCAGCGCGAAGGGGGCAGATCCAGCGTCAGCTGGCGCAGCGCCCAACGGACATGGACCCACAGAGCGCCGGCCAGGGCGAGCAGGACTCCGAGCAGCACGCCGCCTATGCCGAGCGCGGCGGCGGTGCGCAGGTCACGCTGGGCAAGACTCATGAGGGTCGAGCCACCGGCAATCGCGAGCGTCAGGGCAGCCAACAGGCCGCCCCGCAGCGCATTGACCTGGCAACGCCAGCGGTTGGGACGGGAAACGTCGGCAAGGCTGCGCCAGAACTGCACCTGCTGCCGATCCCAGGCGGCGGGCAATGGCTCCTGGCCGCCGCGTTCCAGCGCATCCAGCAGCGCGTTGACCTCAATGATGTGCTCGGGCAGCTGCGCCTGCCAGAGGGATCGTCGCGCGTGCCATGGCTGCGACAGGTAGCGCAGGCAACGCGCAAGGGTGACCCTCCCCAGCCGCAGGCTGCCCTCCTCCTCCAGCAGCGCCGACAGCTCCGCCGCATTGCCGGATTCGGCAGCCCAGCGTCGATGACCGCGCGACTGGATCGATGCCAGCCTGTCCGGATCCACGCCATCGTGTACATCATCCCAGCCAAAGCAGCGTGCCAGCAGACCCATGTTGGCTGCGCTGACGCTGTTGTGACTGCGTGCCAGTTCATCCAGCAGCGCGTCGCCCACCAATGGCTTGTAGCGCAGCGACCACAGCACCGGCGTGGCCTCCAGCCAGGGGCCGAAGTCTTCAGGGGAAGACAGATGGGCCATGCGCAGGATCGTGTGCGCATGGCCCGATACGTGGACCGCTCCCTCCAGTTCCGCCACTGGCGCCGTGCGCAGCAGCACAGGCGTGCCGCGAGGTGGCCATGGAGGCGAGTACGAACGCGTTTCGGGCGGCGCCCATGCCACGTCTGCGTCGGGCGGCCAGGGTGCGATGTCGGTTGCATGCTCCGCCGGTTCGTCTTCGTCCGCGATATCGGCCAGCGCTTCCTGGCGGACCCAGTCCAATGCCGCCTGATAGGCCTCATGCAGGTGCTGGAAGGCGACCGGATCCTCGTCGGGTCGAGTCACCCGCAGGCGCTTTGCATAGGCGCGCTTGACCGCGCGCTCGTCAGCCGTTTGGTCCAGCTCCAGGACGTGCAGTGCCCAGCTCATGCATCGCGCTCGAGGGCGTCGAGTGCCTCGTCCAGCTGACGGCGATGACGCTCGACGGCAACGGCATCCTGGCTCTCCAGCACATGGCGGAAGCTGCTCAGCCACGACTGCAACTGTTCACGGTGATGGATGCGTTCCTCGTACAGGCGCTCGGTGCGGGCGATCACCGCGAGGTTGGGCTGGGCGTCACGCGGGTGGATCTTCAGCGCTTCCAGCGCGCGCAGGCGCTGCTGGATCTCTTCGGGTGACAGCAGCCCGGGATTCTGTTCCAGGATGAGCTCGTGGCGCCTGCCGGTGGCATCCTCGGTGACTTCCACCTGCAGCAGCCCGTTCACGTCGTAGGTGAAGCGGGCGGTGACGCTGCGTTCCTGCATCGGGACAGAATGGGTCAGCGGCACGGTCAGCTCACCGAGCTTGATGTTGCGATCCACCGTCGGGCTCTCGCCCTGGAACACGTCGATGCGGATGGCACTTTGCCGCTCGTGCAGCGGGTAGAAGCGATCCTCGCGGCTGACCGGCACCACGCTGTTGCGCTGGATGATCGGGTGGAAATAGCCGCTGCGCTCGCCACCGGCAGCATCCTGGCGGGACACCTGCGTGCCAAGCGTGTAGGGGCAGACATCGGTCAGCACGACTTCGCGCAGCGATTCGTCGCGCGCCTTCAATCCCGCTGCAACGGCGGCACCCAAGGCAATCGCCTGGTCCGGATGGACATGGCGCAGCGGCAGCCGGCCGAACATGCGGGTCGCAAGCCTGCTGACCATCGGCATGCGTACCGCACCGCCGACCAGGATGATGTCGTCCAGCGCCTCGGGCTTGAGCCGGGCGTCGCGGATCGCGCGCTCGATGGGCGCGCGCATGCGCAGCAGCAGTGGCTCGCAGAGCTGGGTGTAGCGAGCTTCATCCAGCTGCCACTGGCGTTCGCTGCCGGCCAGGGGCAACTGCAGGCTGGCAGTGCCGCTCTGGCTGAGTTCGCGCTTGAACAGTTCCAGCCGACGCAGCAGCTGCGCCTGCTCGGCAGCGGACAGGTCGCTGGCGGACGTGCCCTGGTCGGCGTGGAAGGCCTGCACGAGTACCTGCAGGAAATCCTCGCCGCCCAGGAAATTGTCGCCGGCGCTGGCATGCACTTCGACCACGCCATCGAACAGTTCCAGGATGGAGACGTCGAAGGTGCCGCCGCCCAGGTCCAGCACCAGCACGCGGCCTTCGCCGTCACGCTCCTGCAGACCATAGGCCAGCGCAGCGGCCGTGGGTTCATTGATCAGGCGCTCGACGCGGATGCCGGCCAGTTCGCCGGCGGCCCGGGTGGCCTTGCGCTGGGCGTCGGAGAAGTAGGCCGGCACGCTGATCACCGCTTCCTCCACCTTGTGGCCCAGGGCGGCTTCGGCGTCGGCCAGCAGCGAGCGCAGCACCATGGCCGAGAGCTCCTCGGGACGGAAACTGCGCTCACCCAGCCGGGTCTCACGGTCGCTGCCCATCCAGCGCTTGAAATGGGCCACGGTCTGCTGCGGATGGCTGACCAGGCGGTCACGGGCCGGCTGGCCGACCAGTACGGCACCATCGACGAGGCTGACCACCGAAGGGGTCAACAGCTCGCCATGGGCATTGGGGAACAGCCGCGGCCCTGCTGCCGTGTGCCTGCCGATGAGGGAATGGGTGGTGCCAAGATCGATGCCGACGATCATCTGCGAACGTCCGATGTGCAGAAAACGGCAATTCTAGGAGCGCGGCGCAGGCCTGACTATCGGGCGTTGCCCGACAGCGCCCCACGGGCTATGGTCCCGGGCTGTTCTGTCGTACCGGATTGCCTCATGTCATCACGCAAAGCCCTTCCCACCGCCCTGGCCCTGGGCCTGACCCTCGCCACCGGCGCCCACGCCGATGAAGGCATGTGGATGCCGACGCAGCTGCCGGACCTGGCCCAACCGCTGCAGGCCGCTGGCTTCAAGGGCAATCCGGCCGACCTGGCCAACGTCACCGCGCCGCCGCTGAGCGCCGTGGTGCGCGCCGGTGGTGGCACCGGTTCGTTCGTGTCCGCCGACGGCCTGCTGCTGACCAACCACCACGTGGCGATGGGCGTGATCCAGTACAACAGCTCGCCCGAGCACGACCTGATCGCTGGTGGCTTCATCGCCAGGGACCGTGCGGACGAGCGCCCGGCCAACCCGGACTTCCGCGTGCTGGTCACCGTCGGCTTCGACAAGGTGACCGACCAGGTGCTGGCGCAGGCCCGTGGCAAGACCGGCCGTGCCTACTTCGATGCCGTGGATGCAGCCAGCAAGCAGATCGTGGCCGAGTGCGAGAAGGACGGCAGCGTGCGCTGCTCGGTGGCCAACATGTACTACGGCACCGATTTCTACCGCATTGCCCAGCTGGAACTGAGCGACGTGCGCCTGGTGTATGCGCCGCCGCGTGCGATCGGCAACTACGGCGATGAGATCGACAACTTCATGTGGCCCCGCCACACCGGCGACTTCACCCTGCTGCGCGCCTACGTGGGCAAGGACGGCAAGCCGGCCGCCTACAGCAAGGACAACGTGCCCTACCAGGCGCCGGCACACCTGCAGATGTCGGTGGAAGGCCCGAAGGAAGGCGATTACGCGATGCTGGCCGGTTACCCGGGCATCACCTACCGCCACCGCACCGCGGCCGAATTCGCCGGCCAGATCGATACCGTGCTGCCGCGCCGCGTATCGGTGTTCCAGCAGATGATCGACACCATCGAGGCCGCCAGCGCCAAGGACGCGCAGGCGCGTACCCGCTACGCCTCGCAGCTGCAGTCGCTGAAGAACAACCGCAAGCGCGCCGCCGGCGAACTGGAAGGCCTGCTGCGCAGCGATGCGAAGGCCCAGCGTGCCGCCGACGAGACGGCCATGCTGGCTGCCACCGACCGCAGGTACCAGGGCGACATCAAGGCGCTGCTGGCCAACCTGTCGCAGGGTGCGGCGGTGGGCGAGCGTGACCTGCTGCTGGAGCAGATGGCCGCGCAGAGCCAGCTGCTGCGCTCGGCGCTGCTGCTGGAACGCCTGCGCATCGAATCGGCCAAGCCGGACGCGCAGCGCGAGAGCGGCTACCAGCAGCGCGACCAGGCGATGATCGAAGGGGTGCTCAAGCAGGTCCAGCGCCGTTACGCGCCGGAGGTCGAGAAGGCCCTGCTGACCACCCTGCTGACCCGCTACCAGCAGCTGCCGGACGCGCAGCGCGTGGCCGAGTTCGACGCGGCCTTTGGTCGTACCCCACAGCAGCTGGCCAAGGCGCTGGACACCCTGTATGCCGGTACCCAGCTGGGTGAGGAAGCGCAGCGCCTGTCGCGCTTTGCCGCCGCACGCGAAGGCAAGGCACTGGCCGCCGATCCGCTGATCAGCGTGGCCGGTCCGCTGGTGGCCGCGCAGCTGCGCATCGAGAACGAGAGCAAGACCCGCGAAGGCGAGCAGCTGCGCCTGCGCCCGGCGTACATGCAGGCGCTGTTCGCCTGGCGTGCCAAGCAGGGCCGCGCGGTGTATCCGGATGCCAACCGCACCCTGCGCATCAGCTACGGCAAGGTCGAGGCGCTGCACCCGCGCGATGGCGTGACCTACTCGCCGGTGACCACCGTGGCCGGCATCGTCGAGAAGAACACCAACGCCTACCCGTTCGATGCACCCAAGCCGTTGCTGGCCGCGATCGCCAAGGGTGACTTCGGCAGCACCGCCGATCCGGCACTGAAGACCCAGACGGTCAACTTCCTGACCAACCTGGACACCACGGGCGGCAACTCCGGCTCGCCGGTGCTCAACGCCAGGGGCGAACTGATCGGCCTGAACTTCGACAGCAACTGGGAGTCGGTCAGCGCCAGCTGGTGGTTCGACCCGCGCTACAAGCGCGCCGTGCACGTGGACATGCGCTACCTGCGCTGGCTGCTGGCCAAGGTCTACCCGGCGCCCGAGCTGCTGAAGGAAATGGGCGTGCCGGCCCAATAACGCCGGTACCTGGCAGGCGCCCACCGCTTCCTGGTGGGTGCCCATTGATTCCCGGTAGGTGCCCACTGTTAGTGGGCACGGATGTCCCCGTCACGACCAACGGTCGTGACCCACCAGACGGATCAACGATCGTGACCTACTGCCATGCCCCACCCTTGCGGTCCTTCCTCGTGACCTACCCGCACGACCAGCGGTCGTGATCTACTGACCCCTGTCCTGACGGAAACGCACGCGTGGTCTCCAGCTGGATCCTGCTGCTGGTCTCGGTTGCCTATGCCGCGCTGCTGTTCGGCGTGGCGTGGTGGGGCGACCGTCGGCCGATGTACCCCGACCGGCCGTGGCTGCGGCCGGTGGTCTACAGCCTGGCACTGGCCGTGTACTGCTCGTCGTGGACCTTCTACGGCGCGGTCGGCACCGCCGTGCGCAACGGCGTGGGCTATCTGCCCATCTACATCGGCCCACTGCTGCTGCTGCTGTTCGGCTGGCGCATCATCGAGCGCCTGGCGCTGATCGCGCGCAGCCAGAACGTGGTCTCCATCGCCGATTTCATCTCCTCGCGCTTCGGCCGTTCCCGGCGGCTGGCGGCGCTGGTGGCGATCATCGCGCTGATCGGCATCATTCCGTACCTGGCGCTGCAGTACAAAGCGGTGGCGATGAGCCTGCAGGTGCTGACCGGCAACACCGGCCCGACCGGCTTCTTCACCGATCCCGCGCTGTACGTGGCGCTGCTGATGGCGCTGTTCGCCACCCTGTTCGGTACCCGCCAGGTCGATGCCACCGAACACCACCACGGCATGATGCTGGCCATCGCCTTCGAATCGGTGATCAAGCTGCTGGCGATGCTGGCCGTGGGCGTGTTCGCCTACCTGTGGCTGAGCAACCGCACCGACGCGGTGGTCGAGTCGGTGCATACGCTGTTCACCGGCCTGCCGCCGGTGGGCTTCATCTCGCAGACGCTGCTCAGTTTCCTGGCCATCATCTGCCTGCCGCGCCAGTTCCACGTGGCCGTGGTCGAGTGCGGCGATGTGCGCGACGTGCGCCGCGCGCGCTGGATGTTCGGCGGCTACCTGGTACTGATCTCGGGCATGGTGCTGCCGATCGCCACCGCCGGCGTGACCCTGTTCGGCACCGGCGGCAGCGTCGCCGACGACTCGATGGTGCTGGCTCTGCCGCTGGCCGAGGGCCGCAATGCGCTGGCGCTGATCGCCTACGTGGGCGGCTTTTCGGCGGCCACCGGCATGGTCATCGTGTCGTCCATCGCGCTGGCTACCATGGTCAGCAACGACCTGGTGATGCCGGTGCTGCTGCGTCGGAGCGGTGACCACCAGGAGGCCGCCGACGTCGCCTCGCGCGTGCTGTGGATCCGCCGCCTGGCGATCCTGCTGCTGGCGTTGATGGCCTACAGCTACTACCGCACCAGCAGCAACGACAGCACCCTGGCCTCATACGGCCTGATGGCGTTCGCAGCGGTGGCGCAGTTCGCGCCCGGCCTGATCGGCGGCCTGTACTGGCGCGGTGCCAGCCGGCGTGGCGTCGAGGTGGGCATGCTGCTCGGCTTCGCCACCTGGCTGTACACCCTGCTGTTGCCGGCGATGACCATGGCCGGCTGGGTCGATGCCGCCTGGGTGCAGCACGGCCCGTTCGGCATTGAGTGGCTGCGCCCGCAGCAGCTGTTCGGCATGACCGGCTGGGATCCGCTGACCCATGGCACGTTCTGGTCGCTGCTGGTCAATGCGGCGACGATGATGCTGGTGTCCGCACGCTGGCGACCCGGCGTCGACGAGCGCCTACGCGCTGCCCCCTTCCTCGACCCGTATGCCGAACGCCCGTCGGTGGCCGGCGGCTGGCCCGGCCACGTGCACGTGGGCGACCTGCTGGCACTGGCCTCGCGCGTGGTCGGCGAGCGCCACGCGCGGCGTTCGTTCTTCGAGCAGGCGCAGTCGCTGGGCCGCGAGCTGCAATCCTCGGCGCCTGCGGACCGGCCGTGGGTACAGTTCACCGAGCGTCTGTTGGCGGCCTCGATCGGCGCGGCATCGGCGCGCCTGCTGCTGACCAGCCTGCTGCGTGGCTCGGGCATGGACCTGGGCGAAGTGGTGGCGGTGCTGGACGAAGCGGGGCAGGAGCTGCGCTTCAACCGCGAGATCCTGTCGACCACGTTGGAGAACATCAGCGCCGGGGTCAGCGTGGTTGATCCGGACATGCGCCTGACCGCATGGAACCGTCGCTACCAGGACATGTTCGGCTACCCCGACGGCATGCTCTACGTGGGCCGCCCGGTGGCCGACCTGATTCGCTACAACGCCGAGCGCGGCGAGCTGGGCGAGGGCGATATCGAAGTGCAGATCAACCGCCGCATCGGCTACATGCGTGCCGGTTCACCGCACGTGTTCGAGCGCACCCGCAGCGACGGCAAGGTGATCGAGATGCGCGGCCAGGCGCTGCCCGGCGGCGGCTACGTGACCAGCTACAACGACATCACCGACTACAAGCACGCGGAGAAGGCACTGCTGGAAGCCAACGAGACGCTGGAACAGCGCGTGGCCGAGCGCTCGCACGAGGCCGAGGTCGCGCAGCAGTCGAAGACCCGCTTCCTGGCGGCGATCAGCCATGACGTGCTGCAACCGTTGAACGCCGCACGGCTGTTTGCTTCGGCGCTGCGCGACAGCGACCATGTGAGCGACGAGCAGAAGCACCTGGCCGAGCGCGTGGATGCGTCGCTGCGTGCTGCCGAAGAACTGCTTGATGGCCTGCTGGACGTGTCGCGGCTGGATGCCGGTGGCCTGCACCCGGTGATCGGCGAGTTCGACGTGAGCGCGCTGATGCGCGAACTGGCCGCGCAGTACACGCCGGTCGCCGCCGGCCGTGGCCTGCGCCTGGACCTGTTCACGCGTCCGGCCTGGGTGCGCAGTGATCGCCGCCTGCTGCGCCGCGTGCTGCAGAACTTCCTGGCCAATGCGCTGCGCTACACCCGTCAGGGCCGCATCGTGCTGGCGGTGCGCCAGCGTGGCAACGAAGTGGAGCTGCAGGTATGGGATACCGGCCCGGGCATTCCCGAGCACCACATGCGGCAGATCTTCGACGAGTTCCACCGCTACCAGCAGCCGTTCGATTGGGGCGAACAGGGGTTGGGCCTGGGCCTGTCGATCTGCCAGCGCATCTCGCGCCTGCTTGACCATCGCCTCAATGCGCGCAGCCGGGTTGGCAAGGGCTCGATGTTCTCGATCATCCTGCCGCGGGTGGCGCCGCTGCCGGGCTATACCGAACTGGCCGCGCCGGTACAGGCCGCAGCCGCGCCGCTGCGCAGCGATTCGCTGGCCGGCCTGCGCGTGCTGTGCGTGGACAACGACGAAGAGATCCTCGACGGCATGCGCGCGCTGCTCGGTCGCTGGCAGGTGCAGGTGATTACGGCATCGACGGTGGATCAGGCGCTGGAGAAAGTGGCCGAGCGGCCGCAGGTGATGCTGGTGGACTACCACCTGCACGACCGCATGGACGGCCTGGATGCGCTGGTGGCGCTGCGTGAAGCCGCCGGTTACCCGCTGCCGGGTGCGTTGTTGACCGCCGATGGCCGCGACGAACTGAAGCGGATGGCACGCGAACGCGGCTACCGCGTGCTGACCAAGCCGATCAAGCCGGCCTCGCTGCGCGCCTTCCTGGGCGCGCTGCGCGATGCGCAGTAGTGCCGGCCGCTGGCCGGCAACCACGTAATCGCGGAAGCGTTACCCCACGCCGTGCAGGTGCTCGTACAGGATCATCGCGCCGATGATCACCAGGATCACGCCACCGATGATCTCGGCACGCTTGCCGACCATGCTGCCCAGCACACGGCCGAGCATGATGCCGACGGTGACCATGGAGAGCGTGCACAGGCCAATGACCGCGGCCATCACGCCGATATGGACGTCCATGAAGGCCAGGCCGATACCCACCGCCATCGCGTCGATGCTGGTGGCGAAACCGGTCAGCGCCAGCTTCCAGAAGCCGTGGTGATGCGAGGGGTCCTCGTCGTCCTCGGTACTATCCGGGCGCAGGCCGTTGTAGATCATGTGGATGCCCAGCGCACCGAGCAGGCCGAACGCGATCCAGTGGTCGAAAGCTTCCACGTACTGCAGGGCGGCGCGACCGAGCAGCCAGCCGATGATGGGCGTGATCGCCTCGATGACGCCGAAGATGATGCCGGCACGCAGTGCATCGCGGAACACCGGCTTGCGCATGGCCGCACCCTTGCCGATCGCCGCAGCGAAGGCATCGGTGGACATGGCAAAGCCGATCAGGAGGATCGAAATGGGGGACATGGACAGCTGCTGAGGTCGGGCAAGGACGGACGCACGGCTCGCGCTCGCGCCCAACCTGACGTTGCGCGCGCGGGCCGCTGGTCTCGCCAACCATCATGGTTGTCCACGCCACGGCGCACTGGCCGAGTATGTTGACGTGGACGATTCCTGCGAAGGAATCCGGCTACTCCCCAAGGGGACGCGAAGCTTAGCACCGCGATTCGCGCGTGGCGCGTTTCCAGCGAAACGCGCAGGCAGGGCTGGTTTGTATAGCGATGGCTATATCGCGAGCGCAGCGGTGCCTGGTAGTGCCGGCCGCTGGCCGGCATGCGCAACGGCGAGAGCGTGCCAAGCAAGCTTGGCACCTACCAGAGCGGTTTAAGGCGTTTCAGCTGACTGCCGGCCAGCGGCCGGCACTACCTCAATCTTCTTCCGGCGGCAGCACGATGGCGTCGTCGTCGATGGCCAGCTTGCCGGCCATCAGCACGGCCTGGGTGCGGTTGGTCACGCCCAGCTTGCGCAGGATGGCGGTGACGTGGGCCTTGATCGTCGCTTCGGAAACGTTGAGGTCGTAGGCGATCTGCTTGTTCAAGCGGCCGGCGCCCAGCATCTGCAGCACGCGGAACTGCTGCGGGGTCAGCTCGCGCAGGCGCTGGCCGACTTCGCGTTCTTCGCTGCCGGTGGGCGGCACGTTGTGCGCTTCCGGCGGTGCCCAGGTCTCGCCATCGAGGATGGTGCCCAGTGCGTGGCCGATGGTGTCCGAGTCCGCAGACTTCGGAATGAAGCCCAGCGCGCCGTGGTCGAGCGCGCGGCGCATCACCGTGGCTTCTTCGCGTGCGGACACCACCACCACCGGCAGGTGCGGGTGCAGCGAGCGCATGTGCACCAGCGCGTTGAAACCCTGCGCACCGGGCATGTTGAGGTCCATCAGGACCAGGTCGGCGTCGTTGTGCTGGTCGGCCAGTGCATACAGCGCTTCCACGCTGTCGGCCTCGAACAGCTGCACGCCGGGGATGACCCGCTGCACGGCGCCGCGCAGGGCTTCGCGGAACAGCGGGTGGTCATCGGCAATCAGGAGGGTGGTCATGGTCGGGGGGAACCGTGGGGGAAAGCAGATGGGGTCAGAGCCCTTTCCTTGCGGAAAGGGATCCGACCCCGGTCGTACATCAGCGCACCTTGCGCTCGTCCACCAGTGACGCCACCACCGACGGATCAGCCAGGGTCGAGGTATCGCCGAGCTGGTCCGGCGCGTTCTCGGCGATCTTGCGCAGGATGCGGCGCATGATCTTGCCCGAGCGGGTCTTCGGCAGGCCCGGCGCCCACTGCAGGTGGTCCGGCGTGGCGATCGGGCCGATCTCCTTGCGCACCCAGGCGATCAGCTCCTTGTGCAGCTCATCGCTCGGTGCCTCTTCGGCCACCAGGGTGACATAGGCGTAGATGCCCTGGCCCTTCACGTCGTGCGGGAAGCCGACCACGGCCGCTTCGGCCACCTTCGGGTGCGAGACCAGCGCGCTTTCCACTTCGGCGGTGCCGATGCGGTGGCCCGACACATTGATCACGTCGTCAACGCGGCCGGTGATCCAGTAGTAGCCGTCCTCGTCGCGGCGGCAACCGTCGCCGGTGAAGTAGCTGCCCGGGTAGGTGCGGAAATACGTATCGATGAAACGCTGGTGGTCGCCGTACACCGTGCGCATCTGGCCCGGCCAGGAATCACGGATGATCAGGTTGCCCTCGGTCGGGCCGTCCTGGACCTCGCCATCGGCATTGACCAGCGCCGGCTGCACGCCGAAGAAGGGCAGGGTGGCCGACCCCGGCTTGAGGTCCATCGCGCCGGCCAGCGGCGAGATCAGGATGCCGCCGGTCTCGGTCTGCCACCAGGTATCGACGATCGGGCAGCGGCTGTCGCCGACCACTTCGTAGTACCAGCGCCAGGCTTCCGGATTGATCGGCTCGCCGACGCTGCCGAGCAGGCGCAGCGACGCGCGCGAGGTCTTCTTCACCGGCTCCTCGCCTTCGCGCATCAGCGCACGGATCGCGGTCGGGGCGGTGTAGAAGATGGTCACCTTGTGCTTGTCGATGACGTTCCAGAAACGCGAGGTGTCCGGATAGTTCGGCACGCCTTCGAACATCAGCGAGGTCGCGCCGTTGGCCAGCGGCCCGTACACGATGTAGCTGTGGCCGGTGACCCAGCCGACATCGGCGGTGCACCAGTAGACGTCGTCCTCGCGCAGGTCGAACACCGCTTCATGGGTGTAGGCCGCGTACAGCAGGTAACCGCCGGTGGTATGCAGCACACCCTTCGGCTTGCCGGTGGAACCGGAGGTGTAGAGGATGAACAGCGGATCTTCCGCGTTCATGCGTTCCGGTTCGCAGGTGGACGGCTGGCTGTCCACCACATCGTGGAACCAGCGGTCGCGCGGGGCCTGCATGTCCACCGCGCCGCCGGTGTGGCGCACCACCAGCACGGTTTCAACCGTATTCGTGCCCGGCAGCTTCAGCGCGGCATCGACGTTGGCCTTCAGCGGAATCCTGCGGCCACCGCGCAGGCCCTCGTCGGCGGTGATGATCAGCTTGCTCTGGCAGTCGCTGACGCGGTCGGCGATCGAGTTCGGCGCGAAGCCACCGAACACCACCGAGTGGATCGCACCGATGCGCGCGCAGGCCAGCATGGCCACCGCGGCGTCGACGATCATCGGCAGGTAGATGGTGACGCGGTCGCCCTTCTTGACGCCGAGGTTGCGCAGCGCGTTGCCGAGGCGGCAGGTGCGCTCGTACAGCTCGCGATAGGTCACGTGCTGGGCCGGTGCATCCGGGCCGTCCGGCTCGAACAGCAGGGCGGTCTTGTCGCCGCGCGTTTCCAGCTGGCGATCCAGGCAGTTCACGCTGGCATTGAGCTCGCCATCTTCGAACCACTTGATGTGGAAGTCGGACAGGTCATAGCTGACGTTCTTGATCTTCGTCGGCTTGCGCATCCATTGCAGGCGCTCGGCGGCCTTGCCCCAGAAACCATCCGGGTCGGTCACCGACGCCTGGTACTGCTGTTCGTACGACGTCTTGTCGATGCGTGCCTTGGCGGCGAACTGCGGATCGACGGGGTAGATATCAGCCATGGCACCCTCACTTGCACGTTGACTTTGTATGTGCGGTCGCAGCATCGCAACGACCGATCCCCCTCAGTTTGCCCCATCCACCCCCGGCCGCGTCACCACCCTGGTTAGACCATGGTCGAAAGTGAGCGCCCAGCAGGGCCGGGTTCGACCAATGGCCAATAGCCGCTGTGCACGAACGCCCCGCAGTCTCGGCTCGACCGTGCCCCACGCGCGGCATCACCTTGCCACTTGGGAGAGAGGGCAACATGAGCCACCGTACGTTGAAAGCCGTGCGCAAACCTCTGGCGGCCTGCCTGTTGGTCGCCCTGGTCGCACCGGGCATGGCGTTCGCAGAGACCGCCAAAGAGAAGGCACTGGAAGCACGCGTTGCCGAACTGGAACGCCAGGTCCAGCTGCTGCTGTCTTCGCAGCAACAACAACAGACCCAGATCAGCCAGACCCAGCAGGCGGTGACCGAAGTGCGCACGGTGCAGGCCGGGCAGAAGCCGGTCGCCTCGGTGCCGGCGGGCAAGCAGCCGATCCAGGTCACCACCATTACCCCGGGCGCCGCGCCCGGCACCACGGTCAAGATCGGTGGCTTCATCAAGGCCGACTTCCTGGCCACCCAGACCAGCGATGGCCAGCTGGCCGACGACGCCACCGGCCGTTCGCTGTACCTGCCGGGCCAGACCCCGGTGGAAGGCGCCGGCGGCAGCGGCAAGCGTTCGGGCACCGACTTCAACGCCCACGCCAAGTTCTCGCGCTTCAACCTGGGCATCGACAACGTGAGCGAATCGGGCAACAAGGCCGGTGCGTTCTTCGAGATGGACTTCTTCGGCAATTCGCTGGGCAACCAGACCGCCACCAATACCTACGGCGTGACCCTGCGTCACGCCTACATGTACTGGAACAACTGGATGGCCGGCCAGACCTGGTCCAACTTCATGGACGCGGCCGCGCTGCCGGAGGCGGTCGACTTCGTCGGCCCCACCGACGGCGTGATCTTCGTGCGCCAGGCCCAGGTGCGCTACACCCAGGGCGGCTTCAGCGTCGCGCTGGAAAACCCGGAAACCACCACCCTTACCGGTACCCGCAACCCGGTCACCGGCGCCTGGACCAACGCCAGCGCCAACTCCGACCGTGGCAGCCTGCCCGATCTGACCATGCGCTATGGCTGGAAGGGCGACTGGGGAACCTTCGGTGTCGGCGGCATCGTCCGCCAGTTGAAGGTGGACAACCAGGCCACCGGCGCGAAGGCCGACAAGGTGGCCGGCGGCCTGACCCTGGGCGGCAAGTGGGTGATGGGTGACAGCGATTCGCTGCATTACCAGCTGACCGGTGGCGAAGGCATCGCCCGCTACATCGGCCTGGGCATCACTGCCGACAGTGCCTATGACGTGGCCCGCGACGAGCTCAACCCGACCGGCGTGCTGGCCGGCTACGTGGGCTGGCGACATGCGTTCTCGCCGAAGCTGCGCACCAACCTGATCTACGCGCGCAGCGACTACGACAACGACAGCATCCTCGGCCCGCTGGTGACCAAGAGCGTGCAGAGCATCCGCGGCAACATCTTCTATTCGCCGCTGCCCAAGGTCGATATCGGCGCCGAGCTGATGTATGGCCGTCGCGAAGTGGAAAACGGCAACAAGGGTGACATCACCCGGTTGCAGTTCACTACGAAGTACAGCTTCTAAGAGCGTGCCGGCCAGCGGCCGGCACCTACCGAGATGAGGTGCCGGCCAAGGTCGGCACCTACCGAGATGGGGTGCCGGCCAAGGTCGGCATCTACCGAATTGAGTGCCGACCAACGGTCGGCACCCACCCACAACGATTGCTTCGGAGGGGAAGCGTCTTATGTCCAGCACTGCACCAGGCCCGCACCATGCGGCGGGCACCCTGACCAAGGGCCACAAGAAAGTCATCTTCGCCTCGAGCCTCGGCACGGTCTTCGAGTGGTATGACTTCTTCCTGTACGGCTCGCTCGCGGCCATCATCGCCAAGCAGTTCTTCAGTGGCGTCAATGAAACCACGGGCATGATCTTCGCCCTGCTGGCGTTCGCTGCCGGCTTCTTCGTGCGTCCGTTCGGCGCGGCCTTCTTCGGCAGCCTCGGCGACCGCATCGGCCGCAAGTACACCTTCCTGGTCACCATCCTGATCATGGGCATCTCGACCTTCCTGGTCGGCGTGCTGCCCAACTACGCCTCGATCGGTTTCGCCGCACCGGTGATCCTGATCATCCTGCGCCTGGCCCAGGGCCTGGCGATGGGCGGCGAGTACGGCGGTGCCGCCACCTACGTGGCCGAGCACGCGCCGGACGACAAGCGCGGCCTGTACACCAGCTTCATCCAGTGCACCGCCACGCTCGGCCTGTTCCTGTCGCTGCTGATCATCCTGGCCTGCCGCATGACGCTGGGCAACGAGGCCTTCGAAGCCTGGGGCTGGCGCATCCCGTTCCTGGTCTCGATCCTGCTGCTGGGCATTTCGGTATGGATCCGCCTGCAGCTGAGCGAATCGCCGCTGTTCCAGCAGATGAAGGCTGAAGGTAAGGGTTCCAAGACCCCGTTCCGCGACAGCCTGAAGGGTGGCAACCTGAAGCTGATGCTGCTGGTCCTGCTCGGTGCGGCGGCTGGCCAGGCGGTGGTCTGGTACGGCGGCCAGTTCTACGCGCTGTTCTTCCTCAGCAGCATGCTGAAGGTCGATGCCACCACCTCCTACCTGCTGATCGCCGCTGCGCTGGCACTGGGCACGCCGTTCTTCATCTTCTTCGGCTGGCTGTCCGACCGCATCGGTCGCAAGAAGATCATCCTGGCCGGCTGCCTGCTGGCGGCCATCACCTACATCCCGATCTTCAAGGGCCTGACCCACTTCGCCAACCCGGCCATCGAAGAAGCCCGCAGCAGCTCGCCGGCCCTGGTCGTGGCCGATCCGGCTACCTGCTCGTTCCAGTTCGATCCGGTCGGCCTGCGCAAGTTCACCAGCTCCTGCGACGTGGCCACCGCCGCGCTGACCAAGGCCGGTGTGCCGTACGACGTGCAGCCCGCCGCCGCCGGTTCGCTGGCGATGGTGAACGTGGGCAGCGCCAGCGTCACCTCGTATGAGGCCGCCGGCCTGACCAAGGAAGAAGGCAAGGCCAAGGCCGATGCGTTCGGTGCGGAACTGAAGACCGCCCTGACCACCGCCGGCTACCCGGCCAAGGCCGATGGCGCCCGCATCAACATCGCCGGCACCATCTTCATGCTGTGGCTGCTGGTGCTGTACGTGACCATGGTCTATGGCCCGATCGCCGCCTACCTGGTCGAACTGTTCCCGACCCGCATCCGCTACACCTCGATGTCGCTGCCGTACCACATCGGCAACGGCTGGTTCGGTGGCTTCCTGCCGGCGATCTCGTTCGCGCTGGTGGCCGGTACCGGCAACCTGTACTACGGCCTGTGGTACCCGATCGCGATCGCACTGATGTCGGTGGTGATCGGCGGCCTGTTCCTGCGCGAAACCAAGAACGTGGATATCACCAAGTAACCGGTGGGTTCCATGCAGTGAAGGAAAGGCCGCGGTGCAGACCGCGGCCTTTCTGCTTGTGGGCCGTGCCCACTCGGCCCGCATCCGGTAGTGCCGGCCGCTGGCCGGCAACCTCCTGAATCGCCGCGGACATGAAGCCCTTGCCGGCCAGCGGCCGGCACTACCATTGCGTTGCGCAGCACCCCGTATAGTCGGCCCATGACCACCACCACGCCAGCAGATCTCCCCGCCCTCCTGCACACCCTGCGCAGCGCCTGGCAGTCGCAGCGGCCTTCGTTCGACCAGCGCGAGAATGACCTGCGCCGCCTGCGCGAGGCGCTGAAGCCGCGCCTGGACGAGATGGCCCAGGCCATCGCGGAGGACTTCGGCCACCGCGCCCACGTTGAATCGAAACTGGCCGATGGCGTGAGCGTGCTGTCGGCCATCGACCACCTGCGCCGCCACCTGCGGCGCTGGTCGAAGCCGCAGCGCGTATCGGCCGGCTGGAAGCTGTGGCCGGCGCGCGCGCAGCTGCGGCCGACGCCGCTGGGCGTGGTGGGGGTGATCTCGCCCTGGAACTACCCGGTCACCCTGGCACTCGTGCCGTTGGCCACTGCGATTGCCGCCGGCAACCACGTGCTGCTCAAGCCCTCCGAACACACGCCGCGCACCAGCGCGTTCCTGGCCGATCTGCTGGCCAGCGTGTTCCCGCCCGATCGGGTGGCGGTGGTGCAGGGTGGGGCGGACGTGGCGGCGGCGGTGTCCTCGCTGCCGCTGGACCATCTGTTGTTCACCGGTTCGACGGCGGTCGGCCGCAAGGTGATGGCTGCCGCGGCTGAGCATCTGGTACCGGTCACGCTGGAACTGGGCGGCAAGTCGCCGGCCATCGTCTGCCGTGATTTCCCGTTGGATAAAGCCGCCGCGCGGCTGGCCACCGGCAAGTGGTTCAACGCGGGCCAGACCTGCATCGCGCCGGATTATGTGCTGATCGATACCGTTCGCCAGCGCGAATTCGTACAGGCGCTGCAGCAGCAGGTGCGCAAGCGCTATGGCGACTTCAGCGATGCCGACGACTACACCCGCATCATCAATGAAGGTCAGTACCGGCGCCTGCAGGGCTATCTGGCACAGGCGCGGCAACGCGGGGTGCCGGTGATTCCGTTGGCGCAGGTGGATGACGCGCGCGCCGACCGCGAGCGCCTGCTGGTGCCGACCGTGGTGCTGGACCCGCCGGACGACCTGGACCTGATGCGCGAGGAGATCTTCGGCCCGATCCTTCCGGTGCGGGCCTACCCGGATCTGGACGCCGCGCTGGGCGACGTGCTGTCCCGCGACCGGCCGCTGGCGCTGTATCCCTTCAGCCACGACACGGCGACGGTGGAGCGCATCCTTGGCCAGGTGGTGGCCGGCGGGGTGACGGTGAATGACACGCTGCTGCACTTCGCCGCCGATGGCCTGCCGTTTGGCGGTGTAGGGGCCAGCGGCATGGGCGCGTACCACGGCCGCGCCGGGTTCGATGCGATGAGCAAGCGGCTGCCGGTGCTGTGGCAGTCGCGCTGGGCGGCCAGCGACCGGCTGCGGCCGCCGTATTCGAAGATTGCGGGGTTGTTGAAGCTGCTGCTTCGGTAGTGCCGGCCGCTGGCCGGCAACTGCAGGGTCTTGCCGACGGTTCATGGGGTTGCCGGCCAGCGGGCCGCACAAACCGTGGGTGCCAAACTATGGTTGGACCCGGGGGCCG